>JAIDRE010000158.1 GCA_029061925.1 Muribaculaceae bacterium
AGATTTTATAGACATTGTTACGAACAACATCAAATTCCATCGGTCCCATCACACCGTTACGACCGTTGTCGTTATGACGGTTCCAGTAATAATAGTAGCAGTAGTAACCGGGACCGAATTTATCGTCAACCGAGCTTTGGAAGATAGCAACACCGTTACCGGTAACAACATTACGGAAGTTTTCGAGAAGTACGGGAGTTGTAGCATCGCCGATTTCATCAACCGGACGACCTGCATTATACCACTGCTGGAAAGCATAGTCAGCACTGTTTATATAAGCAAGATAAGCGGTGCTTGAAGTCCAACCCGGCTCATTGGGAGTCCATTCAGGGTCAACAACATTTGTCTGTCCGACAATCTGATTGTTTTCGTTAACAATAATATAAAGATTGTTACCCGGGATAGGTCCGTCGCCAAAGACAGCTTTGTAGAGAGTACCCGATCGGTTGATTTCCATATTACCGACTGAGTTGATAGTCACAGCCGACTGGATTGCTGCCTGACGAAGGTGAGGGAATCCCATGTATAATGAACCATTGATATAGTAGAAGATGGGGTCGCTTTTTGACGAACCGGTGAGTGAACCGGCGGGATGATTAACCCTTTCATAGATAAACGACTGGTCGTTTAGACATCGTGCTATGTTTTCGGTTACGCCGGCGTTCCAGGCTTCTTCATCTACATTATATTTACCTGCTGCCGCATCGGCGTTACCAAGAATCCTGGCTTTGAATACGATACCGGTAGAAACACCGTTACGCTGGTTGGTACGACCACCGGGGATAACGTTTTCAGTTACATAACGCCAGATTTTGTAATCACCGGGGGTATAGTCACCCTGGTCATATTGGTCGTCATGACCCATCAGCACATCGTCGATCATAACAACGTCCCAACGGTCAGCACCCGCGATGGTGTTATTAAACGAACCGTCGTTTTCAAAGAATGGGAAGTTGAAATAGTCACGGAAACCTGTAGAAACTACTTTATTAAAAACGTTGGCATAAGGACCGACAACATAGTTACCGTTAGAATATTGACCGGTTAATGCATCACGATTCCAGGGTCGTTCATTACCACAGACAGCATATCCGGTAGTATAAAGCTGACCGTTATCGCTGACGCGCGGCACATAGTAGAATGAGTTGCTCATGTTAACGAGACACATTTTTTGCATCTTAACGTTAATGATGGGCATATCGTCCTGAATGTTTCCTTGAAGGTCGGTATAGTAGAGAACGGGGTAAGTATTATCGTTTTTACTACCGTCGCGGAAGTCAAAACGAGCAACCGAGCGTTCCACACGAATAGGACCGCGGCTGTTACTACCGTTGTCATTATTGTAAATAGTGAGGTTATCACTGATTTTGTTTTCATCAGAGAGGTGGTAGGGGTTATCACTGGTATTGAAACGTTCCCACATAGTCAAATTTGGCGGGAGAGCGCGTGTAGCGAGCTGAGCGTTATTCATGAGGAATGAATTTTCGCCCCAGATACCGACGTTGACATCCTGATAACCAGCCCTACCCTGAATAACTTGACAAGTAGAATTAATCCAGGCAGTATCGTTAGATTGCGAATTGGCAAGAGTCTCAACGAGGTCGGTGGTAGGGTTACAGAAAACAAAGACATAAACCTCGGGGCCTTCTTTAGTGTCGGCATAGAAGTTGTTACCATCAGCATCGATAAATTCTTCATAGAAATCATCGAGGTTGGTCTTTTGTAAACGTGCAGTGGTACGATATTTTTTGACCTGTCCTTCAGATTCATTGGCAATGCGGTTTGTTTGGACAAGACTTGAAGCGATATAACCAAACTTGTTAAGGTTATGAGCTTTATCTTCTTTAGAAGCGAGCACGATTAACGCAGTTGTTACGTTATTTTCAAAGTCAATACCAATTTCCTCACCACCGGTCGATCCACCGCCGACAGTAGTCTGGCTACGAGAATATATTCCTCCGGGAAGTTGGATATCGAGACCCATGAAAAAGTCATCGCCTTCATGATAAGGGTGCGTCTTTTCTTCTTCTACACCGCTAATGTCGTCAGAACATGCGGCGAGCATCGAAAGTGCTATAAATCCGCTTAATAGCTTACGAAATGTGTTCATACAGTTTAGAAGTCTATATTTGTTTATTTTTTTCAGAGGATTGGGTTATTAGTTCTGTTTGACAGGGATTGACGAGCCGTCACCGTCATATTTGAGAATTTGCTGAACAGATTGAAGAGCTGCGGGAGCATCAGCGACTTTGAGGCGGGCAGCCTGTCCAAAGTAGCCTGCAGCTTCCTGATAGTCAGACTGAAGAGCGGCAAGAATACCACGGGCATAGATTGCAGTGGGGTCGTCGCCGGCACGGTCAAGATAACGTTTGGCAGCCACATAGTTGCCGGCAGCCATAGCAGTGTTGGCGGCATTCAGGTTAGCCACGGGGTCGTTGGGATACATGCGAACGGCAGTTTCAAACACTTCGTTATACTCGTCAGAGCCTGGCTCCATTGTAGCGACCGCACGATAGAACTCAGAGAGCGAAAGTTTCTGAGGGGCGGTGTTGAGCACAGCGAGAATCTCCTCGATTGTTGAGTAAGAGCGAATGTTGTAGTCGATGCGGTAATCAGAGTGGCGTAGTCCGGGATACACTGTAGCCAGAAGGAAGGCATATTGTTCGGGGAACTCGCGCTGGATGCGGGTGTTACGCGCATCGGGCTCAATCTTATTGTTTTCAGCGATAGCGAGAATTGCTTCACGATTGGTCAAGTTAGACCCTTTGACATATTGAATGAGACCTTCCCAGTCTTCAGGCTCATACGAGGTCGAGATAAGGCTTTGGTCAAACTTGTAAAGGTTATTAATGTAGGTTTTGAGAGCTTCGGTACGACCTTTGGCAAGACGGATATTGTTGTTGTAGGGACCTTCGGGCGAAGCGAAACCCTTGATTGAGATAGCACGGATAGTTATGTCTGAATCGTTTTTAACCGAATCGATTGTCGCAATAATTTTTGACAATTCGTAAGCATTGTTACGATAGTTGGGATAGATTGTGATCAAGTTAACGGGGAAGTCAACATAGGCACGACCCTCGATATGACGCTCTTTAACCGAGTCAGCCACGGGCTGAATGTAGTTAAATTGAGGTTTGTAATGAGGGATATAGATGTGACCGACCTCTTCGGGTTCGACGGGCTCGCCGATAGGAGCTTTGCAGCATCCTTGAGCCTGAGCCGAGAGAAGCACTTTCGAGTTGTCAACCCAGGCATAGTCGGGGGCAACAGATTTATATTCAATGATATCTTTTTGACCGGCGCGGAAAGCGGGACTATTTTGGCGCTGATGAATATACCAGAGACTGCGGCCTGAAACGGTAATCGGTTCAAAAGCGATAGAGTCATCTGAAACAGCAGAACGAATAACCGGGGTGATGACATACTCGTTGGTTGACTTGAGATCAACATCAGAGAGGTCAATATTCATAGAGAGCGCTATGTTACCTTCAGAACGAGTAACGCCGATGTTGTCGATTTTGATGTTGTCGATTGGGTTTGAAGCCGAAGCAGCAAGGGCGGCGATGGCGACAATCACTGTCGAAAGCAGTTTTTTCATAATCGATATATGGTTGAATTGATTGATTTATTAGAAAACGTAAACAAGGTTAACAGCAGCTTTGGTAGGACCGACATAGTTGTGAGGACGATTAGAGCTGACTTTAGTACCACATTTAGCACAGGGGTATGTATCAAAACGGGTGTACATCCATCCAATGCCCAACTCGGCTTCAAGGTTCCAGTGGCGTCCAAGAATCCACGAATAACCATAGGCAATACCGGCACCGACAAACCAACCTTGATAGCGATGATCTTTGAGATTAGACAGGTTTGTACCAAGGAATTTGAAATTACCCATATCAAAACCTCCGACATTATATTGACCGCCAAGCAAGTGAGCGGCAACAAAATGTCCGGTATAAGGCTGGCAGAACCAGTAACGTGCCTCGGGCTGGAGCAACCAGTGTTTCCAGCGACGTTCATGACCAAGTTTCCAGGCGTTCAAGTTTCCCGAAAGATCAATTGACCACTTGGGTGCAACAGGGACTTCGACACCGAGGTTAATGGTGGCGGTTGCATCATAAAGCAGGTTTGTCTTAATGGCAACACCTTGAGCTGACCCAGTAGCCGGGAGCGCAAAAATTGCAGCAAATGCGAGTGTTTTCAGAGCCTTTTTAATCATAGTTGTAATTCTGAAAAGCCTTTGGGGGCTAAACAAAGTAGTTGAATTAATATGAATAATGTTGTTAATTACGTAATTATGTGTGTTTTAAGTTGGTTATACCGTCAACAACCCGGGGCAAAAAAAACGCGGAGCGGCAAAAATGCCACTCCGCTATGGGGTGTGTTCATTTGCCGAGCGCAAATTTACACATATTTATATTATATTTGACAGCAATAATATATAATTAATCTAAATTTATATATTTTTAACTATTAATAAATCATTATTCAACTTGCAATTGATCTTTATCAGTTACCTGAAAATTCAATATGCCAGTCAACACTGTTTGCACTTCCGGCAAAGCACATGGTGAGTTTAAAATAGTGGTTACGAGCTGCATTGTAGTTATATTCAACATCTTGCCCAAGCATAAAGCGGTAACGGATAGGGCCTTGCTTGTTTGTATTAGTATTAACATAGTAAGCTTCTACTTCTACAAAAGTACCCGAGGGGACACCATCCATATAGTCGGGATCAGTCTCTACAACTACATCTTTATTTACTGCATTTGTATCCTGAACTTTAGACTTGCTTTCATCACCGCTTGTCAAATTGCCGCTTTTATCATATACCGGAGTGAAATCGCCCGCCATATTCTCAAAGAAGAAAAGAGCTTCTTCACTATCAGAAATTTCTGATGCGACATCAGGGAAACCACCTTCCTGTTTAAGACCCAAAACAGGAGTATCTTTGGTAATTTTCAACCAGCTTTCATAATTAGTACCGGTAGGATCATAACCAGTGACATCATCGGTGATGCCGTCGTTATTATAATAAATTGCCTGGGTTGATGGATTTGGAAGACTCTGTACAGGTTGCTGATAATAGGCACCGGTAAGAGAATCACCTAAGGCTGCGGTTGTGTAGAATTTATTTATATTACCAAGAGAACAAGAGGTCGGGATATTACGGATAGAAACATTATGGATGTAGATTGATACGCCATCTTTAAGTCGGCTACCGTCATAAGCAACCGAGACTTTTGATACAAGGCGTTTAACCCAGCCGTTTACCACAAGGTGGTCACCGTCAATGTTAGTCAAAGGGGCGGCTGTCGCAAAACCGGTATTCGCGTTAGAAAGATAACCAAACATCTGGTTATTTTCTGCAATATCATCGGAATTCCACACAACACGAATCGCTTTAAGGCCTTCAACTGTTTGAATTGCAGTATTATACTTTTCGACAAACGTTTCGTCCATATTTGCAACCGCATATATGTAATATTGTCCGTAAGGAACCTTGAATGTCGATGTTACGTGGTCAACATTAAACTCACCGGTAGTCGCTCCGGGAGTTGTCGGAAAGTCGCTCGGACGTTGAGCCGGAACCGGAGTAATATCCAATCCGGATGCCGATTTGTAGATTGAAGTAACTAATTTACCTTCTTCATTATAAAAAAGGAAAGTAATATCATTAATATCCTTTATTATATCTCCATTGGTGCGAGACTTGCCAAGATTGGTCTCCTCAGTTTCAAAATAGACTGTAGCAGTCAAAACACCTTCTCCGTCGGCTAAATCTGAGGGATTGTTTATAGAGTCATTACACGATGTCAGTGTAACGACTGAGCTTCCAACCAAAAGTGAAAGAATATATTTATAAATTCTCATCATTACGAGTGAAAAAAAATGATTTATTAATTTTCGGGGGCAGGTGTTTCAACATCGGTTCCAAAAATCGGATTCAAGTTAACTCCGACATAAGGAACAACATTTTCATAAACTCTAAAATCAGAGCCACCAAACGAGACAGTAACCTTTGTATGACTGTTACGGGCTATTGCATTAAAGTAACCAAGATCCTCAAGATCATCCTGATTATAAGTGGGGATAAACGAGAGTATATTAGATGTCATCGATTTATAACCGAGCCATTTGGTAACACCATCTTTTCTAACCTGAACATCTATTTCAAAGTGGTCGCCCGACTTACGAGCCATCGACTCAGTGAAATAGATTGGTCCGACAACCGGAATACTATCGGGATTATCATAATGTTTGATTTTTACAGGTTTATCAAACATTGTAGTAATTGTACGATACATATTGAGCGGAGGTACTGACAAGCCTGTAATGTAACGCGTACGGGTTGATGGATTGATATTTCCGGTATCGGGAATGTTCGTAGTAACGCCATTGATTACCTTGGTCAAATATTTGGTCGGGTAGTAACGTACGTTATGAGCCATAACATACATTTTTTCATCGAGATATCGGAGTCTGACACCTAAAACTTCGCCATCAATCCACTGAGACTTGGAATCGGCACTCGATTGGAATGTATAAGATATCTTAGCCGCGAGACGAGACACAAAGAATTGAACCCTCTGAATATTATCGCTCTGAGTGGCAACCGAACCGGCCTTAGGCTCAATTGTCTTGATATCAAAAGACTCTGTCAATGGAATACGCGAATTTTCGTCAACATAAAATATGTTTGGCGTTACTCCATTTACAGGTTGAGGCAAGTTGACAGTCCAGTTTTCAAGACGCTCGTGAAGATCGTTAGAAATCACATTGCCGATAGCAAAGTATTTGTTAAGGAATTCAGACACCGAAGATGCCGACTCGCCCGATGCGAGCATCGGAAGAGTGAGCGAAGCCTCATTACCGATGATAATGATATGTTTCCACTCATTGGCAAGCAATCGGAAACTCAGATTATCACTGATCGGCACACCGGCATCGTTTGTATTGACAAGACGCATTTCCTCAACGGCATACTTGGCGTTTTCATTTGTACTATTGTCGGTATTCTCATGGAGAATGATGACACGCAACGTCGAAACATACTCAAAACTACGATCGGGAGCCTCGAGATATTCAACACGGTGGTCATTAGAGACCTGAGAGGCCCTTGATAGAGGTTGGGGATTCTCAATATCGGTTTGAATAGTCATATCGAGGATAACCTCTCGGGGCTGCTTATCATCAAGAATAACTTCTTCTTCATTAGAAGAGCAAGCCGCAAAGAGTGAGCTGACTGCAACGGTCGATATTAATAATTGATAAAATCTTTTCATAATTTAGCATCATTAAGACGAAATTCCCAATCGTTAATCTTAACGTGGGTATTAACCCAGAAACTTTCCTGAATATAGAGAGTAATACTCCACTGGTTTTGTTGATCTATATAATTCTGATCGGTCATGCTGCTATTCTCGCCCTTACCATAAAGAAGATAGTCAACCACGGGAATTGAGAGAACAACCTGGCTGTTAACTTTCTTCTTAACCGACAGGACGCAATTGCCTCCGACGATTAATCGAGAAGTTGAGAAATCGGCATAAGCAACGGGTATATCGTTAGAAACAGACTGACCAGTAGCATAGGGATTGTATGTAACAGGAGTTTGCGGGATAATTCCGTTCTGATAATTAAGAAGTGTGTTATCGTCAACAATTTCAAAAATGAAATCATCTACACTGATGGCTTTTTTGTTTTCGTTCTGTAGATTGACACGAATATTGTTGACATCATTCATCATGGAGATTGTTGCCGATGTGTATTTGTCACTCTCAGCCGGAACTTCAACGGTCAAGCCTCCATAAAAGAGAGGATGAAGATTGACTCCGGGGTTGGCATTTTTACAGTTGTCTTTCATTTCAACCTGAAGTCCGGAGATTATAGAGCCGGCGGCAGGAGTTGTAACAACGCTAAAATCAGCATTGCTACAAGTCACGCCTCCCCAAGCAATCAACTGATATTTACCTTCGGGCAAATCAACAGGCATGGTATAGTTCTCGCCGTTGAGAGCCGATGAAGTCTCAGTGACTGTCTTAACATAACCGTTGGTTTCGTTATAGACAAAAAGCGTCAAGCAGTCGGGTTTTGCAGTCTCAGCACTACTATCATAGACAAATCGAATCTCCAGACCCTGTTTGGGGGCTTCGGGTTCCTCTTTGTCATTCTTAGAGCAAGATTGCAGAACTGCAACCGAGCCTACCATCACAGTAGCAACAACTGAGGCACAAATTTTACGGAATATATTGGAAAACATATATACAGTTCTTTGAAATATTCGATACTCTATGATGTTTAATCAAAATCTACATAATTGTTACGTACAGCCCAAGGTAGGATCTCGACAGTAACATCAAAATAAACATCGGCAGATTCATCGGGAGTTTGAGGACGAGGACGGTCAGGGTCATTCTCCGGGATACGGGGGTGTCCAAGTCCGGCAATTGATTTAACACTGATTTTATAGACATTATTACGCACTACATCAAATTCCATCGGGCCCATAACGCCGGGATTTTCATTGTCGTTATGACGAACCCAATAATAATAGTAGCAGTAATATCCTGCACCGTTTTTAGAATCCACAGAACTCTGATAGATTTTAGTACCGGCGCCGGTGATAGCAGCACGCATATTTTCGAGAGAGGGATCCACATTTGTTGATGAGCCGTCACCATCGACGGGACGACCTTTCTGCATCCAAACTTCCCAAAAGTAGTTGGGTGAAGCTATATATGCGGCGTAAGCCGAGCTAACGGGACTGTCTGACCAACTTGGATCTGCTATTTTGACCTCTTTTCCATCAGCTGTGACATAGACAAGATTCTTAACCACTCCATCACCTTCATCGCTGGTCGGGGGGATAGGTCCGTTACCAAAGACTGCTTTATATAATTGACCTGATTTGTCGATAGTCATTTTTCCGGTAGCGTCAATTGACACGGCTGACTGGATAGCAGCCTGACGGATGTGTCTCCAACCCATGTATAATCGACCGCTAAGATAATAGAGGATCGGGTCTTGGGCAGCTGAGCCGGTAAGACCTGTTTTAGATTCACCGAGATAGGTAAATGATTTGCCGTTAAGACAGTTAGCTATATTTGCAGTGTTACCTTTTTCCCAAATAGCCTCTTCAAGAGAGCCTGATGCCTGTTCTGTGCCTAAAAGACGACCTTTGAAAACAACACCGGTTGAGATACCGTTAACCTGGCGAGTTTCATCAGCAGGGATAACGTTTTCAGTAACATAGCGCCAGATTTTATAACCACCGGATGCGTTACCCGAATTGTCATCAGCACCATTCTTGAGAACATCATCAATAAGCATGACATCCCAACGGTCAGCAGTGCTCTGCATGTTATTGAACGAACCGTTATCTTCAAAGAACGGATAGTTAAAATAATTAGAGAAACCAACGCGAACCATAGAACCGAAGTTGCTGAAGTAGGGACCTACAACATAGTTACCTCCCGAATATAGTCCGTTTTTATCATTATAATTCCAGGGCAACTGTACGCCACAATAAGCAAAATCGTTCAAACCGCTTTGAGTCTGACCTTGTCCATTGTTGCTGACACGGGGAACATAATAGAAGCTATTACTCATGTTAACGAGACACATTTTTTGAAGTTGTACGTTAACAATAGGAGTAGTGGTAACATTACCATTAGTCGATGTAAAGTAAACGGCAGAGTAAGTGTTATTTTTCAACTCCGAGCCATCCTTAAAGTCAAAACGAGCGACAGAACGTTCTACTGCAACAGGGCCTCGATAACCTGATGATGCCGCATCTGCCACTGCTACAGAATTGTCGATATTAAGATCTCCGTTGGTACCTGAGAGATGGAATGGTGTTCCAGGCTCTGTAAATTTATCCCAGGCGGTTATATTTGCAGGGAGCAATCGAGTTGTAAGGCGAGCATTGTTCATCAGCATTGAATTCTGTCCCCAAATGCCGACATTAACCGCAGGCTTAGTCCCATTTACAGTTTCAACAACAGAACAAGTCTTGTTTATCCAATTGGTATCACCAACTTTCAAGGAGCCTGAAGTAAATGTGTTAACAAGGTCAGAAGTAGGATTGCAGAAAACAAACACATAAACCTCAGGATTTGATTCTTCAGCAGTATTTTTGTAATAGGCTTCATAGAAAGCTGCAAGATCTGTTTTCTCCAAATTTGAAACAACACTATAAGAAGCACCTGTTTCATCATCAGCAAGATCTGTAATGTCATTTGATTGAACCACAGCCGAAGCTATGTAACCAAATTTTTTCACAGGCGTATTGGCATAATCGGCTGTAGAAGCCAAAACAACCAACGCCGAAGATACATAGTTTTCATAGTCTTTACCAATTTCAGTACCTTCTGAAGATGCGCCACCATCGACCGTTTTGCTTCGAGAGAGAGCACCTGTTGAAGGCATAGCAATGTCAAGATTGAAGAAGTAGCCTTCTTTTGAGTTCGCAGGATCATCCCCTTTATCTTTTCCACCCTCAAACGGGTCGTTAGAGCAAGCAGAAAGCATTGAAAGGGCCAAGAAACCGCTTAAAAGCTTACGAAATGTGTTCATAAATTTAAATGAAGTATTATGATTAGTTTATTTATTTTTATAATAGTATGTGGTGTTTTGCAATAGTTGGCTCACAAAATTAGCAATTATATTTAAATGTGTAATAAGACTTTGGTATAATTATGGATTTTTAACTATTAATTCATAAACATTCAGTTTATTGAGATAAAAAAAGCAAAAATGAATAAATGATACAATTTTTAAAAAGTTTTAAGCGTACACGACCGACCCAAACGTGCAGCTGGTTGTTATAGTATCAAAGGCCCACAAAAAGAGCCCTTAACTAAGAGGATTTGAAACATCCCTCGTCCTTTTTACTGGGTAGTGATACCAGGTAATGAGGCTATCATAAATAAATAGTTGAAACGTGAGTGAGGAGATCCACATTAGTGGGTCTCCTCATTCATGGTTTATGGAAACATCTTAAAAAAATGCAATGACCGGCGACTGAATCACTTCGTTGCCGGTCATCGACTTAATTGACTTTTATTCAACTTTTTATAGTCCTTAAACGATGTATATTAATCATTATCAATAGTCTGGTAAATTTCATTACCGGTCTGATAAATCGGACCGATTTTCATATTATGTAAACGTTTTAGTTTGTCCAATCGTTTCAACTTCATATCTATTTGCTTTAATTTTCCATCAATCTGCTTTAATTTAGCTAAATGAGTAGGATTGAGCTGATTATTCGATGAAAAATTTACGGTCATGAATGAACCATATACCAATTTATTTGACTTGTTATCGAAACTTGTTTTTACCTTCTTGCGAGCTTGCGATTTTGATTTCGACGTGACAGTCGATGTCGAGCGGTTTGTTTTGCGACGCTGATGTTCGTTACGACTTTTCTCAAAAACTCGCTGTTCGAGCTTGTTAAGCTGCTCATACTGAGAGGGAGTGATAATTTTGATAAATTTGGGATAATATTGCTCGCGAATAGCCAAAATTTCTTTTGAGCTCGCAAATTTAGCACGTATATTCCTATCAATCTGCTCATTGGTCAACTTACCCGATTGGGAGTCGCATTTATATGGTGTACGATTCTTTTCAAGCGCATTGTGAATTTTACGACGATATTCGATGTAAAGTTTGGTAAACTTTTCAGCATCGTCTCCCTTAAGCTTGAGCGTTTCGATATAAACCGCAGTCTCTCGAACAACTCGTTCAGCCGGGAACTTCTTAGCTTCGGTTTTTTCGGCAGAGCAAGGAGTCGAGCCAAGCAAAGCAAGGACGAGCATTGCAAATGTAATGACTTGTTTCATATAGTTTTTGGTTATCAGTTATAATATTCGGTATCAAACATCATTTCGGCATCAGCGATATCGTTTGATTCAAGAAGCTGAGCATCGGTCGATTCGGCAATCAGACGATCAATCATCTCGTCGGTTGACAAGCGATTGGTCCGGTCAAATTTCACAAGAGCAGTGATGGCTACCGCAACAACCACAATAACCGAAGCTGCAGTTGCAACGTAGCGGTTGAGTTTGCGACGGCGACAGCGGTCAGCCACAACAAAGATATCGTCACGCTGGTGATCGAAAAAGTTTGCAGGGATATCACCGTCAAAACGGTGGAAGTAATTTCGGGCGACTTTATCAAAATCAAAATTGCGGTCCATAAATTCTATATACTTTATTGTTTTGGAGAGAGTTATTCTATATTGTGTTCAAGAATATAATCGGTTATAAAACTTTTTGCCTGGTGATAGGTCACCTTCATTGTCGATTCATTTGAGTCAAGGATTTCAGCAATTTCTTTAAACGAAAGCTCCTGATAGTAACGGAGTTCAAAGACTGCCCGCCGTCGCTCGCTCAACTGACTGAGTGCCGTTTCAAATAGTTCCTGAACTGCCCGGTCATAATCAACATGAGCCGAATCGGCAAGCGATGATTGAACGGTGTCGGCGATAAGCTCGGTGGTTGCTCTTTCACGGTCTTGGACAAACCGTATAATTTCATTGTGAGCTATACGGTAGAGCCATGCACGGGCGGCACTTTCATCGCGCAACTTGTCAAGGTTCTGGTAGGCCCTGATAAAAACTTCCTGAGAAATGTCGGCGGCATCATCGTGAGATTCAACCCGACCACGAATAAACCGGTATATCGGCTCGCGATATGCATCGACAAGCCGGGAGAACTTGTCATTATTCGATGGTCGCTTAAGGATGTTGAACATATCTCAAAGTTGTCAGTTCGTTTAATTTAACTTGCTTACACTATTATGACCCATAAAACTGCCAAAAGTAAATCAGCACGGTAATATTTTTTTGAAATAAACTAAAAAATTTGTAGAATGTTTATATAATAAATAATGTGACAGACTATATTTGCACAACAATAGCTGTTAATTGCAAAAAGTTAATTTTTTATAACACAAGCCCAATTATAACGATCTACAAGGCCATGTAAGCCTCAAAATTAGTATCTTTGTAGATTGAAATATATTTTGAAAATCAATGACTATTGACGATTTTAAAGATATAGCACCGATTGAAGACTCTGAGTTCAAAGCTCGTATGGCTGAACTTGTTGAGGAACCCGCGTTCGAAAATGCGGTGAAATTCGTAATGCCCGGCGTTGACTATCAGGCATTTGCCCAACAGCTCAGACATATCAGCTCAAAAGATGAGCTCCAACACAAGGTAATGCTTCCGTTCCTCGAAATGCTTGAACAAAAGACAAGTTCGGGAATGACATTCAGCGGTGCCGAAAACTATAAGGCAAACGAAAGCTATACAGTGATTACCAACCATCGTGATATCGTTCTTGACGCTTCGTTTTTAAATTTGAATCTTCTTCACCATAACCTTCCGACGACCCAGGTGGCTATCGGTGACAACCTCCTGATTTATGAATGGATCAACACGCTCGTTCGCTTGAACAAGAGCTTTATTGTCCGCCGTAATCTGAAAATCAAGGAGGCTCTTGACGCAGCGCGCCACTTGTCGGCATATATCCACTATTGCATCTCGACCAAGAAAGAATCAATATGGATTGCTCAGCGTGAAGGTCGTGCAAAAGATTCAAGCGACCTGACCCAGGAAAGTCTCATCAAGATGCTCGGATTGTCGGGCACATCAGAATCGTTGCGCGAGAATGTAGAGGCTGTAAACCTGTTACCGACCTCAATATCATACGAATACGACCCCAATGACTATCTGAAAGTCAAGGAATACATCCTCAAGCAGCGTGACCCCGAGTTCAAGAAGTCGCAGCACGACGACTTGTTAAGCATGGAAACCGGAATGCTCTCGTTCAAAGGTCATATCCATTTCCATATATCCCCCTGTATTTCAGACGAGCTAAAAGCGTTACCCGAGGAGCTCACAAAACAGGAGTTCTTACGCGCAACATGCGACCTGATCGACCGCCGAATCCATGCCGGATATGAAATCTACCCAATCAACTATGTAGCATACGACAAAATCAACGGATGTCGTCGATATGACAACCACTACACACCTCAACAAGAGGAAGAGGTTGTCGTCTATATCGAAAAACAGCTCGCCCGTGTTGACATTCCCGCCCTGACAGCTGAGGAAAAAGAGCTGATGCTCAACCGAATGTACAGCATGTATGCCAACCCGTTGATCAACAAGCTCAAAGCCGAAGAATAATCTTCTTAAATACAACTTTAACCCAATCATTACATATTATGCGCTTCCCGATTATTGTCATTGCCGTTTTCATAATCATTGACCTTCTTGTTGATGGTTATATCTATATGGCGATAAAAAAGAGAGCGCCATACAGCCGTCGCCGACGTCTGCTGAAATTCCAAATCATCGAGTCGCTGATATTTTTAGGAATACTCGTTTCACTGATTTTCATGCCGGTCAGAACCACGAGCGACACTCTGTTGCGAGTGGTTATGTGGCTGTTATACGCCTATTTGAGTGTTTACATTCCAAAAATATTCTGGATTTTCATTGACCTGATAGCTTCTATACCCAAACTTTCAGGTGAACGTCGCATCGGATGGTTATCGGGATTAGGCTCAATCGGCGCAGGAATCATATTTATATTAATGTGGTGGGGTGCATTGGTAAACCGTTTCAACATCCAGGTTCGAGAAGTTGAGATACCGATAAAAAATCTACCGGCAGCATTTGACGGATTCAAAATCGCACAATTCTCTGACCTCCATACCGGCACATTCGGTAACCAAACAAAATTTGTATCGCAACTTGTTGACGAAATCAACCGACTCAACCCCGATTTGATTGTATTTACGGGAGACATCGTAAATCGCAATTCGAACGAGCTCATCCCGTTTGTATCTATACTTTCGCGTCTTCACGCCAAAGATGGAGTCATCTCGATTATGGGTAACCACGACTATGGAGACTATACCACCTGGCAGTCAGACAAAGCTAAACAAGACAACTTGATGCAATTGCACAACCTTGAAAAAAAAATGGGTTGGGATCTACTGCTCAATCAATCAAAAAATATTTATCGCGGCAACGACTCAATTTTGATTATCGGTGTTGAAAATATCGGCGATCCCCCATTCCACGTCTATGGATCACTTAAAAAAGCATGCGCCAACACATCGACACCCCAAACAAAAATTTTACTGTCTCATAACCCCGCCCACTGGAAAAGCGACATTGCCGACAATCCCAAACACAATATCAACCTGACTTTATCGGGACACACCCATGCAATGCAGGTTGAGCTTCTTGGAATGTCTCCCGCCGTTTTCCGTTATCCTACATGGGCAGGGCTTTATCACGACAAGACCACCTCAAACCGACTTTATGTCAATATCGGTGCCGGAACCGTCGGATTACCAATGAGAATCGGAGCTACACCCGAAATTACACTCATAACCCTCAGACGAGCCTACTAATCTCGGCTGCCCTACTCCCATATAACACAACTAAATCGCCCCAAAGTGGACATTATACAAGACCTATCGCGAAAATTGTCACTTGACGCCAACCGCGTTGAAGCGGTTGTAAAACTGCTTGATAACGGTGCAACGATTCCGTTTATCAGCCGTTATCGCAAAGAAGCAACCGGAGGAATGGAAGATATCACCATCCTTGCCGTCTCAGAAAATCTCAACCACCTTCGCGAACTTGAAAAGCGCAAACAAACAGTAATCGAATCAATCGAGAAACAAGGTGCAATGACCGATGAACTGAGAAAGCGCATTGATCTTGCCGCCGACAGCACAACTCTTGAAGACATATATCTACCTTATAAACCGCGCCGTCGCACCCGCGCAACAATTGCAATCGAGAATGGGCTCGAACCGCTCGCCAAACAAATCATGGCAGGCGCTAATCCCCAATCGGCTGCTACGAAATATATCAACGACAAAGTTCCCGATACAGATACAGCAATCGAAGGTGCATCGGATATCATCGCAGGCTGGGTGTCGGAAGATGAGCGCTCGCGCCGATTAATCAGGCGCATGTACCAGCGTGACGCAATCATTTCGTCGAAAGTCGTCAAAGGCAAAGAGGAAGAAGGATTGAAATATGAGCAATATTTTGACTTTACCGAACCGTTGAAACGCAGCTCGTCTCACCGCCTGTTGGCAATGTTCCGCGGACGTAATGAAGGCATACTGAAACTCGATCTTTCGATTGACAACGACAAAGCAATCGACCGCTTGTTTGACTGTTTTATCCCAAACCGCGTGACTGCAACCGAAATGGTTGAAAGTGCGGTTGAAGATGGATACAACCGACTGTTAGTGCCCTCAATCGAAAACGAGGTGATGGCTGAGGCACGCGAAAGAGCCGAGAAAGCGGCAATCGAAACTTTTGCCGATAATCTCGCACAGCTTTTGATGTCTCCCCCACTCGGTCGCAAAAAAGTGCTTGCTGTTGACCCTGGATTCCGTACCGGATGTAAAATTGTCTGCCTTGACACTCAGGGGAATCTTCTATATAACGATGTGATTTATCCGACCGCACCTAAAAATGACATTGCAGGCGCGTCGCGCAAAATTGCGCGCCTTGTCGAAACCTATAAAATCGATGCTATCGCTCTCGGGAATGGAACCGCATCACGCGAAACCGAAGCGTTTTTGAAAAACATAGCCTACCCCCGCCCGGTTGAAGTCTATGTAGTCAGCGAAGATGGGGCATCGGTCTATTCGGCATCGGCAATCGGACGCGAAGAGTTCCCCGACAAAGATGTGACAGTCCGTGGTGCCGTCTCGATCGGTCGCCGATTGATTGACCCGCTCGCCGAACTCGTCAAGATTGACCCGAAAAGCATTGGAATAGGACAATATCAACACGATGTTGACCAATCTGAGCTCAAATCGGCTCTTGATTTCACGGTGATGAACTGCGTTAACAAAGTTGGTGTTGACGTAAACACCGCTTCCCCGCGCTTGCTTTCATACGTTGCCGGAATCGGAGATTCACTCGCCGACAGCATTGTGCGCTACCGTACCGAAAATGGTGATTTCACAAGCCGAAAAGAACTGTTGAAAGTTCCCCGACTTGGTGCAAAAGCTTTTGAGCAATCTGCCGGATTCCTCCGTATTCCAGGAGGCAGAAATCCGCTCGACAACAGCGCGGTACACCCCGAAAGCTATGCTGTTGTGGAGAAAATGGCGAAAGATTTAGGCGTAGGCATTGCCGAGTTGACAGGCAATCAAGACCTTATCAAAAAGATAGACATTAATAGATATGTCACCGACACAATCGGCGTGCCGTCGCTCAACGATATAATCTCTGAGCTTGAAAAGCCGGGACGCGATCCGCGCCAGACAATCGCTGTTCTCGAATTTGATGAGTCGGTTCGCGAAATTTCAGACCTTAAAGTCGGTATGATACTCAACGGAATCGTAAACAATATCACCGATTTCGGCGTGTTTGTCGATATTGGCGTTCACCAGAGCGGACTTGTGCATGTCTCTCAGATTTCAGACCGACGAGTTGCGACACCACGCGATGCTGTCAAACTGCATCAGCATGTGCGCGTCAAAGTCATTGATGTTGACTTGAAACGCAACCGCATCTCCTTGTCAATGAAAGATGTATGAAACAGGTTGTAATCGGCATAGGAAGTAATGTTGAACCGCGTGACAAACGTGTCAAGGATGCCATCTCGTTTTTAGAGATTAAGTTCTCCGATACAAAAGTGTCAACCGCCTACAACACCGAACCCGAAGGCAACGCGCTCTATCAATACACCAATGCCGTTCTCCAGGGGTTTACCGATCTGAGCGAAGCCGAAGTGTCAACCATGCTAAAGGAATACGAGCTCTCTAATGGGCGAACACCCGAGCTCAAAGCTCGCGATATCGTTCCAATCGACCTCGATTTAACAGTCTATGACGGTAAAATCCTCCGCCCAAACGATTTCAAATCCAAATACTTTACAATCGGATATAACCAAATTAAAAATGCTGAGAGTTAACTCAGCATTTTTAGTATCATTTTATGAGCATCAACGAGTCCTCTCACGCTCAAATTTCTTTTGTATTGAGTTATCGAAGTATAGAATGTGCTGGCGAGAGCTGGTCGGGAGCTTGACCTTGATTGCATCAATATCGCGGACTGTTGCCTGACCTGTCACTTCTTCAACACAAATTACATTATTTACGATTCGGGCAATGTCTTCGGCACATATTACCTTGAAAGGAGATTCGGGAGTTGTACCGCGTCCGGTGGCAAGGATAAGGTCAGAGAGCATCGAGAATCGGTTGCGAAGTGCGGGAAGTTCTCTACGAGCTCTTTCGTTCGTTCCATTGTTAGCTGCAACAAGGGCCTTAACCATAAGATCAAGCGAAACCGGGTTAACTTTGAGAGCCTCGTTGCAGAGCAACCAGGTCGTGTTATAGTCGAGCTGTTCGTATGCCTGATTTATATTATCGTATGTGTCAGTCGGATCATAGTCGTATGTAAACGCATATCCGAAATAAACTTTTGCAAGTTGTTCAAGGCTCAAAGAAGTATCACCTGAAACAAAACGTTTCATAAGAGCCTTAAATTCAGCCGGATTCTGAGCCACTTCAAATCTTATTTTATCAAGATCCAAATCGAGTCGGGGCTGAGCAGCAAAAGAGAAAAGTGATGCACTGATAAAGAATGCTATGAATAGAAATTTTCTGATCATATTCAAATCGGTTTATTTAATAGTGCAAATTTAGCAAATAGTCATATAATACACCAATTAAATAAACATGATTTTAGCAACGAAACGTTTATTTTAACGTTTTTAAAAGAAAAGCAGGCACGCATTCCGTCAACCGGAATAACGTGCCTGCGCAAAACGCTTGCAGAGTTTTTTTATTTATTCACTTGATATTTATTGATACCATCGCGAAGGAAAGCGACTACCTGATGAGCGGCCGCGATACCGGCATTGATATTGGCTTCTGAGGTCTGTGCGCCCATCTTTTTGGGAGTAAAGAACACACGATTACCAAATTCAGCCTGGAGCGCATCGGCAGTATCGGGCTTGATATCAGCTACATATTTAATGTCGGGACGTTCACGAAGTGCTTTTGCGAGACCTTCTTCGTCGATAACCTCTTTACGTGCAGTGTTGATGAGTACACCATTTTTAGGCATTAGAGTAATGAGGTCATATCCGACAGATTTTTTGGTTTCATTTGTCGCAGGGATGTGAAGTGAAACGAAACGGTTGTTTTTGTAAAGTTCTTCAACCGAGTTAACAGGTTTAACTCCTGCTTCAATGATTACTTCATCGGGACAATAGGGGTCAAGCGCACTAACTTCCATTCCGAAACCTTTAGCAATGCGGGCAACATTACGGCCAACCTGACCAAACGCATGGATACCGATAGTTTTATCTTTAAGTTCGGTACCAGATGTTCCGTCATACATATTACGGACAGCCATAACAGCCATACCGAAAACGAGTTCGGCAACCGCATTTGAGTTCTGACCCGGAGTATTCTCAACGCAAACATTATGAGATGAAGCCGCGTCAAGATCAACATTGTCATAACCTGCACCGGCACGTACAACAACCTTGAGTTTTTTACCTGCTTCAAGAACTTCAGCGTCAACTTTGTCGCTTCGGATAATCAAACCGTCAGCAGTAGCCACAGCATCTAAAAGTTCTTTTTTGTCGGTATATTTTTCGAGTAATTCGAGTTCATATCCGGCATCTTCGACAACTTTGCGAATACCGTCAACCGCAACAGCAGCAAACGGTTTTTCGGTAGCAACTAATACTTTCATAATTAGTTTTGTTATTAGTGTTTAGCCTGGAATTCTTTCATGCAAGCGATGAGTGCGTCAACGCTTTCCATTGGGAGCGCATTGTAGAGAGATGCACGGAAACCACCAACATCGCGGTGACCCTTAATACCCATCATACCCTGAGCCGTTGCGAAATCGATGAAGTCTTTTTCAAGTTCGGCATATTCAGGTTTCATTACAAAGCAAACGTTCATGATTGAACGATCTTCGTGAGCGGGAACTGTAGCAACGAACATTTTGCTTGAGTCGATTGCTTCGTAAAGTTTTTCAGCTTTAGCGATGTCTGTCTTTTCGATTGCACGGATACCGCCAAGTGATTTGTAATATTTGAGAGTCTGAAGTGCAGAGAAGATAGGAAGCACCGGAGGTGTATTGAACATCGAACCTTTCTTAACGTGGGTGCGATAGTCAAGCATTGTCGGGATTTCGCGGGTAACATGACCGAGAGCATCATCGCGTACAATCACGATGGTAACACCGGCAGGAGCGAGATTTTTCTGAGCACCTGCATAGATAAGGTCATATTTAGATACATCTACCGGACGGCTGAAAATATCAGATGACATATCGGCAACGAGACGTACATTACCAACCTCAGGATCTTTGCGGATTTCAGTACCGTAGATTGTGTTGTTGGTTGTATAGTGGAAATAGTCAACGTCAGTGGGAACCGTGTAGTTTTTAGGTATGTAATTGAAGTTTTTATCTTTAGAAGATGCAACTTCAACAACTTCACCAAATATTTTAGCTTCTTTTTCAGCTTTAGTAGCCCAAACACCGGTGTTGAGGTATGCGGCTTTGTTCTGAAGAAGGTTGAACGGCACCATGCAGAACTGCAAACTTGCACCACCTCCGAGGAACAGCACGCTGTAACCTTCAGGAATTTCAAGGAGTTCTTTCACAAGAGCTGTCGCTTCGTCCATAACAGCCTGGAACTGTTTACTGCGGTGAGAAATTTCAAGAATTGAAAGACCCATATCAGCAAAATTGATAACTGCATCAGCCGTATTCTTAATAGTATACTGGCTCAAGATTGACGGACCTGCATAGAAATTATGCTTTTTCATGTTGGTTAAATGATTTAATGGTTACTAAGATTTGTTTACCCGGCAAAGATACAATTTTATTTAGATATTACACAAAAAAATCAGCAGAAAAAAGCGTTGTTTTGTTATTGTGTTGATTTATTCCGAAAAAAGACTTAACTTTGCAAAAATTCTATAATTCACATTATTAATACGATATTCATCACACAATCATTATATGCGTAAATTATACAAACAACTTACGTTTCTCTTATTTCTCTCTGTTTCTGCAGCATTGTCAAATGTTATGGCTCAAACCACCGTCCCCGAACCATATTCATCTCACATGCTTGATTTAAACACCGTTAATGTTGAAAAAATTGTCGATTCGCTAAGAGTTGACACAACATTATTTGTCGAAGACATGAAATTTCCGACTCGCTTTTTCGGTCCGATTGTCTATAAAGGATTCATGCTGCGTGACACCCTCAATGCCGGTCGTTCGTTTGAAGCCGATCCAGCTTTTGACTGGATTAACCGCCAGCGCCGTCTTAACAGCCGCATGGATAACATCATGAACACAATTTCACGCGATAACCCCGATCTTGTTCCATATATCGAAGCTCTCCTTCCCGAGCCGCCGAAAGTTTATCACGCCGAGATTGACCCTTCAAAAGCTCAGATTGTCATAAAGGAACTTGACAACACAAAGGTTGCCGATGACGCTCCAAAACCGGTTGAAATCAAACGCCGCAACTGGCTTTACAACTTCAACGGAGCCATTCAATTCTCTCAGGCTTACGTTTCACCCAACTGGTATCAGGGTGGTAACAACAACCTTAATATGATTGTCAATGCCGCATACAACATCAAACTCAACGAGGCATTCCATCCCCGTTTGTTATTTGACAACACAATCCGATACAAGCTGGCAATGAACAGCGCACCCGACGATTCGCTCCGCAGTTACAGCATCTCGGAAGACCTTTTCCAAATCAACACTAACTTTGGTTTGAAAGCGTCAAAATATTGGTACTACTCTATCAATGGTACGTTCAAAACCCAGTTGCTGAATAATTACGCTACTAACAGCAACAATCTTAAAGCTGCATTTCTCTCGCCCGGCGAACTCAACATCGGTGTCGGTATGACTTATGCCTTTAGCAACCCGAAAGCAACTTTCAAAGCTAAGGCATCTATCTCACCACTCTCATACAACCTGAAAGTATGCACCAATGATAAAATCGACCCAACACAGTTTGGTATAAAAGAGGGGCACCACACTTTGAACCAGTACGGTTCGAGTGTCGAGGGTACGATAGACTGGCAAATCTCGTATAATATAAAATATGCAACGCGACTATTTGCCTTCACCGATTACAGCGACTTCCAGAGCGACTGGGAACATACCATTTCATTTGAAATAAACCGATTCTTATCGACCCAGCTTTATTTCCATCTGAGATACGACTCTCAGACCCCAAGAATTGAAGACTCAAAATGGCACCTCTGGCAGGTTAAAGAGATTCTCAGCTTTGGGTTCTCTTATAAATTTGCCACTGTCTAATTCTCCGACAATGAATAGATTGTCAAACCCATATAAACTGTTGTTGCTTTCATTAGCAATGACAGTTTTATTTTGCCCTACCCTCAAAGCATCCGACATTCTCGACCGAGCCAAAGCCATGGAAATCATTGACAAGGTTGGTCCGACAAGATTTGAAGGTCTATGGCAGTTTACCAGTCAGGGAGCAACTGTACTGATTTTAAGAGATGCCTCCCCTGCTCACCCCGATGGAGAGCCTTCAAGTTACAGCATCATCATGATTGACCCTGTCGATGGAACAAACATCAAACCGGGTGAAATCATCGGTCAGGCATGGCCATCAGCAAAAGCCGAACATTACGATTGCCGACTGAAAGGCAATGTAGAGAACGACAATCGTTATCACCGATTTACCGCTCATCTCAACGATGAAGGACACATCTCGTTTGTACGCGATAAGTCGGGAATGTCAGTATCACTGTGGCGCTGGATTCCATATCTTTTCAGAGTAACAGTCGTAAAAAACAATCAGCGTGACCCGTCGCTTGACGGTTGCATAAAAATTTATCCTATACAGCCTTCGACCTTTAAATCGCCACGTTACCTATGAGGTGCATAATCATTTTCATATTACTGATGTTAGCAATGCCTTCTGTGGCTCAAAGAAGACAGTCAACAACACGTCACAATCTCAGAACCGATAAATCATTAGTTGTAAACGATACTATTAAAGTTGAGCCAAAGAATATCATAACGATTGAAGCCGACGATACAACATATCGTTTGTCAGGCTTTGACAAACCACTCAACTCGTTATATGAAACAATGTTCCTGACAAACAATTCGAGCAACGACCTTGTCGGGATTTACTTTACAATCGAATATATCGACCGTGCCGGACGACAACTCAATAAATCGAAACGATCCCTTCACGTTGATATTCCTGCCGGGGAAACTCGTCAAGTCAGATGGAGTTCGTGGGATCGTCAACAATCATTTTTCTATGTCGGCAGTCGCAAGCCTCGCATACGTGCGACCGGATTCGACATCAAATGTCGCGTTGATTCGGTCGAAGTAAAACACTGAAATAACCTTTAAGACCGTTAAACAGGTATTGCAACGAACGATTCCTTAAAGCCTGAACAGCCAAACGAAATGGACCACTAAAAGGTGTCATCATGGCAAATGCTGCTCCACGAGCCATTTCTACCTTCTGTTTTACCTCTGGATTAGTTCCCGTTGAGGTCTCAGACTCGTGCCTCCCGATAATAACAGGCAAATACAATCCCTGTGCACCCATCTTCAATAAATCGTTGATAAACAGTTGCTCTTCAAAGCATATAAATCGCGCACCGAGACCAAATCGAGTATCAAATCGAATATTATGCTTATTCAAAAACGATTTTCTAACAGCTATCTCGCAGCTTGAAGGGAAATAACAGCGTTGTGGTTTACCAATATCGAACATCTTTGTCGGATACTCCTTGTCCTTGCGGTCAAGTTTAAAACAGACGAAATCAACATTTGAGTGAGCTTCGAAACAAGCTATAATATTTAGTATTTGCTCGGCAGCATAGGAGATATCGTTGTCGCCGAACAATATTATTTCAGTTTCACAACAATCTATCAAGCAATTACGATTTTCAGTGAGTGATCGAGCCGTATTACCATTGACAATTATATTATCAGCAATAGAATAGGACACCCCTCCCTGCCAACCGACCCGATAAATGACACCCTCCACAACCGGATATTGCCGGTTTTGAATTGTGATCAGGCCATCTTTCCCATGTGTTGCAATTTGTACCTCAATCTTATTCACATCATCGATTCATTAAGGCAGTCCAACTTTTGATAAAGCGATCGGTTACAAGATCGACATCATTATGTCGTTTCACAAATTCAATTCCCTCAGCCGAAATATTAGTCAATTTCTCCCGATTGTTTATCAACATTTCAACCTCATCTTCGATGTCAATAAATGGGTTGAGCCGTACAATCGGGCGTAAACTCTTTTCAGCAATAAAATCATAAAACTCGGGTTCAGCACCCGATGCTGCAAGACATCCTATTGCCATTGCCTGAAGTGCATTTGTCGCGGGAGAATAAGAGTATATCTGATCTAAAACGATATCGGCCTTCGTCATATTGTATAAATATTCATCAAGGGGTAAATCCCTCACTATGTCCAACCTGCATTTATCGGGGAAACGTTTACACAGACGGTTTACAGCCGGAATGATAACATCAAATCCCTTCTGTAATTCCATACCCGATTTAATTCCAACAAAGAATTTAAGAGGATATTCAAATCTACGAGGGACGGAGTTACGATTAATCTCAATCGGGATTCCTGTGTAAAATATTCTATTTTTAAGTATTGGCTTGGCTGCCATATAATATTCAGGCAAGACAGCCATTGCGGCATCTATATTGTGATAAACGTTTTCGGCATAGACTTGATTCTCGTGACTCAACCAACCTTGTTCACGATCAATATTATTAAGAGCAAAAGAGGTCGGTTGACACCCTACCCTAAACTCAGAATAGCGAAACATCTTACTCTCGACACATGCCTTTACAAAGTGATAATCGTTTCCGGCAAGAGTTAAACAGACCAATCTATTATTGTCCTTTAGGAACTTGAAAAAGTACTCAAGCTTTGAAGGTCTTAGCTTTAAGAAATTAGGGTTTATTAGCTGAACGACATCAAAGTTCTTCCAATGAAGCACCGATGCAATACATTCCAAGAGATATTGAACCGAGCCAACAAAGCCCGGTTGACGAGATAGAAGTCTGTCAGATTCGGCTTGCATGAATGCACCACGGTCTGACACAAGTACAACCTCATGTCCGCACTCTCTCAAACGACGAGCAAGCGTAGCATGTAATCCTGAATAATCGCCAAGAAAAAGAATCTTCATATAGATAAAAAAGGAGGTGAGTCAAACGACCCACCTCCTATATTTAAGATAGAGAGTTAACAGTATTATACACCCTGGAGTTTGAAGTTAACCGGGAGATTGTACCATACGTTTACAGCCTGTCCATTCATCTTACCGGGGATAAAGTCGGGAAGACTCTTAACAACACGGATAGCCTCTTTATCAAGATCCGGGTCGCGGGCGCGCAGGATTTTCACTTCGCCGATTTTACCGGTTTTGGTAACGACGAATGATACAACTACACGACCCTGAATGTTATTTTCAGCTGCCATAGTCGGGTAACGGAGGTGGTCACCGATATATTTTAGAAGAGCTTCCTCACCACCGGGGAACTGAGGCATCTGTTCTACAGACTGGAAAATTTGATTGTCATCAACCGGAGCTTTCTCTTCAACGATAACTTCTTCTTTATACTCACGAACAACGTTGATATCGTCAGTACCTTGGTCAAAGTTAGTTGAACCGAGAGCGGTAGTTGACTCCTTGATTTCGTCCTGAGATTTGATTTCTTCAATAACTTCATCGTCGGCAGCGATAGCAATTTCGGTTGCCTTCATAGTGTTGAGGATTTCTTCAGGAAGAGCTTCGGGTTGTTGTTCTTCGACACGTTGCTGAACTTCTTCCTCTTCAACTTCCTCTTCGGGTTCTTGTTCGAGGGCAGCCATTTCAGCCATTTCAGCAGCAGCAAGGATTTCAGCCTCACGCTGAGCGATTTTGTAATCGTTATATATGCCGTAAACATAGCAACCTGCCAAGACAACAATCAAGCCAATGATAGTCCAGAGCACTGCCTTATTGTGGCGTGCATCTGATTCGCTACGAAGCGCATAGGCGCCGAATTCTTTGTTTTTTCCTTCAAAGATAAGGTCGCGCCATTCTTTTGATGAAAGATCTACATCTTTTGCCATTTTCTTAAGATTTTAAGCAGTTAATAAATATAGTCAATCATCACGATTATTTCTTGGGATTTTTAACCAGATAATCGAGAATCAAAGCAGAGTCAACCTGGTTGATGTTATCGATCTGATAGCGAGAAATCTGGTTAATCTGCATCTCGTCAAGGGCAGTAATCACGCTTTCCCATGAAGCTTCAGGAGTTGCTTTGATGATGACTACAGGACGAGTAAGGGTAGAGTCGTTACGAATCTCCTTAGCCTTTTTCTGGAACTCTTCGTCGGTGATTTTTTTCTCACGCCAAAGAGCTTTCTGTTCGTCAATCTTAGCAAGAGCGTCCTTATTCTTATTGTGGAGAATTTTGCGGATACCTTGTTCACCTTCGGGAGTATTACCGAGGAATTTCTCAGCACGGAGGATACCGTAACCATCGGGAGAAACATCGATGAGTCCATCTTTGTCAGCGTCAGCGGTGTAGGGTTTACCTTCGTAATAGTAGATAGTGTTCATCGGACGACCTTCAGCGTCAGACTTCACATTACCATTAGCATCACGATCTGTGGTGAGGATGAGAGTAATAGCTTCCGAGTTTTTCGCTTTTGATTGCTGTTCTTCATTCTCAATCTTCTCGTTAGAAGGAAGAGAAATGTTAAGGGTCTGTGACTTAATCATTGTAGTACAGAGCATGAAGAACGTAATCAGAAGCATGTTCATGTCAACCATCGGAGTGAAGTCGACATGGATAGCCATTTTTTTCTGGGCGCCTTTTTTCTTTTTGCCGCCGTCGGATTGTTCTATTTGTGCCATAATGATTAGTCGTTTTCAGTTTTAAGCGCTGTCATAACGCTAAAACGGTTCATTTTGATAGTCTGGAGGTTATCAAGAATTTGGTGAAGAGTTGAGTAGTTAGTACCACGGTCAGCTTTAACTGCGATACCTTCACCTTTCTTCATTGCATCTTGAAGGTTACC
>JAIDRE010000159.1 GCA_029061925.1 Muribaculaceae bacterium
GAGTACATGCTACATATATATCTTTTTCTGATATACGTTTAATTGTATCATTATAATATATAACCGGAATAAGAGTTGTTAAACCTTCATTAAGATTCAGTTCTGATATTGAGACAGATTCAATTATAGATTTTTCTGATTCTATCATTTCCTGTTTGGTTGATAATGCAGTTGTATCATTTTGCTCATTAACTGCCAATAATCCATATTTTACTGAACCTGTATATAAACTGTTATTTATATATTCTATAACAATATTTGATTCATTTACAGTATATGTTGTATTAGGATTTATACTATCACTATTTTTATTAGTATTCAATACATTAGGGTGTAGATTTATTATCGCACAATGTACACCCATATAATCATTTTCTCCATAAATCTTTGATGTATAATCTTCTCCATTTACATATAATGCAGATAATTTAAAATAACCATCACAAAATCCTCCCCATCCCCAATTTATATGATAATAACCATTTTCATATCCATCACATACAAATGCGTGACCTTCTCTATTTGCTTTTTTTGCTCTATAAGGAACAGGATTAGAATTTTTTAAACTGTTATATATATCATCTTCCCATTCATCTTGATTATTATAGGTATGTCTACAAATCCATTTTGCATCATTACTATAATCAAAATAATTTATAAGTGCGGTTTTGATATTAGCAGTATTTGTTGATGATGCATTAATACCATAACTCATATCAACAGTATAACCACATACTTTCATTAATTTAGCTATTTCGTGTATTTGTTCTTTTGTTTCATTACCTGTATATGTAATGCAAAGATTTTCATAATTAATAGTACAAGTATCAAGATTAATTTCTCTATTATTATAAGTATGAAATCCTGAAGGATTAGTTTTTGATTTATGATAAGCAACAATCTGAGCCATTGCAGTTGCTACGCAGCCAGTTAATGTTTTCTGTCCATTAATTTCAGGACAATACAGATTATACGGATAACCCTGATCCCATTTTGATTTAATAAGTGGTTCTATATTTGTTTTTGAATCTGAACTTCTACTTTTAACCGACTTCCCGTTAATATTATTCTTTTCAGCATAGTCAATTTCATCACTATATGACTGCAAAAAAGATTTCATATTTTCCGGTATATCTTTTTTATTAAATGTTCCGGTTTTGCTATATCCCAATATCTCATCTGTCAAATCAGACCCTGATACAATAACAAATCCACCATTCGGATAATTATATACATAATAATTCGCATCCTTATGTGCAAGCGTTACCGAACTACCTGAACGTGACATATATTGTCCTGTTTCCGGCATAAACTTTGTCGCTTTACTATATGCAACTGTTTCACTAATTCGCTTTGCTGATAGTGTAAATACTACACTTAGCATTGCAATAATAAATGATAGTTTCTTTGTCATAATTCAGTAAATATTTAATTATGTAATTACAAAGATAAGTATAATTTTTTCAAAAAATACAAGATTCATTGCTATCATTTATTAATTTGTATAGTATATAGCACAATTCCTAAATTGTTTAGGTGCATTTATAAAAATTGAAGAGTGTGCAGAAAGGATAAGAATACACTCCTCAATAAAATTAACGCAATATAGAACGATTAAGTAAAAACTTTAATTGGTTTTTAGAACCAATCTCATTAAATTTATACGTCCATTTAATTTATAACAAAGGTACTACAAACTCTGTTTTATCGCAAATTTTGTAGTACCTTTTCTTTTAGCATCTTCTCGATGTAAATTAGTAAATTTCAGTATCTCTGAGTTTAGTTGAATATTGTATATAGTTTTAGAATAAATTTTAAATCATAATTAAATAATACTGTTGATTTAAACGTGAAACTATTTTAAAAAGTTTGTCATTTTATCGGTTTGTATTATCTTTGCAAATTATTAAGGGATTAGACTCGCTCAAACCTGTTTTAACTACTTATTACGTAATAAATTATTTATTTAGATTACCAAAATGATTTTAACTCCTTTAACCGCTGTGTCGCCCGTTGATGGACGTTACCGCGATAAAACAGAATCACTTGACCTCTATTTCTCAGAATTTGCGTTAATTCGTTACCGTGTAAAGGTTGAGGTTGAATATTTTTTGGCTCTGACCCGTATTCCGTTGGGCAATCTTGCTGATTTCCCTGCCGACATGGCTGAGCGTCTTCGTGACATTTATCGTAACTTTTCGATTGAAGATGCTACCCGCGTTAAGGAAATTGAAAAAGTAACAAACCATGATGTTAAGGCAGTCGAATATCTTTTGAAAGAACATTTTGACCGCCTTGGATTGTCAGCCTATAAAGAGTTTATTCATTTTGGATTGACTTCTCAGGATATTAACAACACTTCGGTGCCGATGTCGATTGCCGATGCAATTAAAGATGTTTATCGTCCGGCACTCGTTGAATTGATTGATTTCTTAAATGCTCGTGCTGAGGAATGGAAAGATATTCCGATGCTTGCAAAAACTCATGGACAACCGGCTTCGCCCACTCGTCTCGGCAAGGAGATGAAGGTGTTTGCCTATCGCTTGGAACAGCAGCTCGCCGAGTTGGATAAATGCCGCGTAAGCGGTAAATTTGGAGGTGCTACCGGTAATTTTAACGCTCATTTGGCTGCATACCCGTCAATCAACTGGCTCGATTTTGCAAACCGTTTCCTTTCAGAAAATCTTAATATTGACCGCGAGTCATACACTACTCAAATCAGTAATTATGATAACATGGCAGGTATTTTTGACGCCATGCGCCGTATCAATACAATCATGATTGACCTTGACCGCGACATCTGGATGTATATTTCAATGGAATATTTCAAGCAGAAAATCAAAGCGGGTGAGGTTGGTTCGTCGGCTATGCCCCACAAGGTTAACCCGATTGACTTTGAAAACAGTGAAGGTAACCTCGGTATTGCAAACGCTATTTTGACTCACTTGTCAACCAAGCTTCCGATTTCACGTCTTCAACGCGACTTGACCGATTCGACTGTGCTTCGCAACGTTGGTGTGCCGATGGCTCACATGATGATTTCTATAAAATCGACAATGAAAGGTCTCAACAAATTGATTCTTAACCAAGATGCAATCAACCGCGACCTCGATTCGATGTGGAGCGTGGTTGCCGAAGGTATTCAGACAATCCTCCGCCGCGAGGGCTATCCCAACCCCTATGAAACTCTCAAGCAGTTAACTCGTGTGAATACCGGAGTGACCGCTGAGTCTATTGCATCTTTCATCGATACTCTCGAAGTATCAGATGCGGTTAAAGAAGAGTTGCGCCGTTTGTCGCCCCACAGTTATACCGGCTATTAATTTACATGCCAAAGGCATGTCCCTATATAGAATTAACTAAATCAACTAATTATTAATAATCAAACAAATTAATTAAATTCATTGGATGCCGAGAGGCAAACATTAAAAACCATGTAAGCATTTATGGAGAACGAAGAAAAGAAACCAAAAAGACCAAGAATTGGACAACCCCGTACAGGTTTTATGTCGGGTGATTTAAATTCGTCACGTTACGAAAAAGTAAGTTATGGTGAGCATAATCAGGCTCAGCCATCTAACGAAGGACCGGATTCGGCAGAACAGAATGCCGGAGAATCTCACGGATTCCAACCCCGTTATCAGGGTGGCTATCAGCAGCGCCCCTACCAACCGCGTCAGGGTGGTTACCAGCAACGTCCCTATCAGCAGCGTCAAGGCGGTTATCAGCAACGTCCGGGTGGTTACCAACAGCGCAATCAACAGGGTGGCTATCAGCAACGTCCCTACCAACCGCGTCCTTATCAGCAACGTCCCTACGGCGATAATCAGAACTATAACAATGAAAATCGTCAGCCTGAAGAAGGATATCAGAATAACGAACTTCATAACAATGAAGGCGGCTATCAGCAACGCCCCTATCAGCAGCGACAGGGTGGCTACCAACAGCGTCCCTATCAGCAACGACAAGGTGGCTATCAACCGCGCCAGGGTGGTTATCAGCAACGTCAGGGCGGTTACCAACAGCGTAATCAGCAGGGCGGTTATCAGCAGCGTCAGGGTGGCTACCAACAGCGTAACCAGCAAGGCGGTTATCAGCAGCGCAATCAGCAAGGTGGATTCCGTCAGCAACAACCCCGTCCGGGCAAGAGCTTTGTGCCCCGTCCAAAACGCATCGAATATGAAATGCCAATACCCGATCCTAACGAACAGATTCGTCTGAACAAATTCATGGCTAACGCCGGTATCTGCTCTCGTCGTGAGGCTGACGAATTTATCCAGCAGGGTCTCGTGAAAGTTAACGGCAATGTCGTTACCGAACTCGGAACAAAAATCAGCCACAGCGATGTTGTCGAATATGATGAAAAGGTTGTTGCACTCGAAAGCAAGTGCTACATTCTTCTCAATAAACCCAAAGATTGTGTAACAACAAGCGATGATCCCAACGGACGTCTCACCGTTATGGATCTTGTTAAAGGAGCATGTCCCGAGCGTATCTATCCCGTTGGCCGTCTCGACCGCAACACAACAGGTGTTCTCTTGTTGACCAATGACGGTGACCTTGCTTCAAAACTTACACACCCCAAATACGTTAAGAAAAAAATCTATCACGTTTGGACTGACAAAGATATTTCTGAAGAAGATATGCAGCGCATTGCCGACGGTATCGAGCTTGAAGACGGACCTATTCATGCCGATGCAATAAGCTATGCAACTGAAACCGACCGTAACCAGGCTGGTATCGAAATCCACTCGGGACGTAACCGCATTGTTCGCCGCATCTTTGAATCGCTCGGTTATCACGTTACCAAACTCGACCGTGTTTACTTTGCAGGTTTAACAAAAAAGAACCTTCCACGCGGTCGCTGGCGTTACCTCACTCAGGAAGAAGTTAATTTCTTGAAAATGGGTTCATTTGAATAATTAAACAGTAAGTTATGCAACGTACTATTATCGCTGATATATTTGACCCCAAGCTGATTGGCAATGAGGTCTGTGTAAAAGGTTGGGTTCGTACTCGCCGTGGCAACAAGCAAGTACAATTCGTGGCTTTGAACGACGGTTCTACAATCAAAAACATCCAGATTGTTTTTGATATGGCTAAATTCAACGAGGATCAGCTCAAACCGATCACAACAGGTGCGGCAATCTGTGTTGAAGGTCGTCTTGTAGAGTCTATGGGTAAAGGTCAGACTGCCGAAATCCAGGCTGACAAGCTCGAAATTTACGGTACTGCCGACCCTGAAACCTATCCTCTCCAAAAGAAAGGTCACACCCTTGAATTCCTCCGCGAGAAAGCACACCTTCGTATGCGTACCAACACCTTCGGAGCTGTGTTTCGTGTTCGTAGCGTGTTGGCATATGCTATCCACAAGTTCTTTAACGAACGTGGTTTCTACTATCTCAACACTCCGTTGATTACCGAGAGCGACTGTGAAGGTGCAGGAGCGATGTTCCAGGTGACAACACTCCCGCTTAACGACCTTCCGCGCACTGAAGCAGGAGAGGTTGACTACTCGTCTGACTTCTTTGGCAAGCAGACTGCGCTTACAGTTTCTGGTCAGCTTGAAGGCGAGCTTGGCGCAACAGCCCTTGGAGCTATTTATACTTTCGGTCCGACATTCCGTGCCGAAAACTCAAACACTCCGCGTCACCTTGCCGAGTTCTGGATGATTGAGCCCGAGGTTGCATTTAATGATATCACCGACAACATGAATCTTGCCGAGGACTTCATTAAATACTGTATCAAATTTGCCCTTGATAACGCTCGCGATGATATTCAGTTCTTGAACGATATGTATGATAAAGAGCTGATTGAACGTCTTGAAGGTGTTATCAGTCAGGAATTTGTACGCTTGCCCTATACCGAGGGTGTTAAGATTCTCGAAGCATCGGGCAAGAAATTTGAGTTCCCCGTTTACTGGGGCGCCGATCTTCAGAGCGAACATGAACGTTATCTTGTCGAGGAACACTTCAAACGCCCGGTTATCCTGACCGATTATCCAAAGGAAATCAAGGCATTCTATATGAAGCAGAATGAAGACGGTAAGACCGTCCGTGCGATGGACGTTCTCTTCCCCAAGATTGGCGAAATCATCGGGGGCTCAGAGCGTGAAGAAAGCTACGATAAGTTGCTTCAACGCATCGAGGAACTCAACATTCCGATGAAAGATATGTGGTGGTATCTCGATACCCGTCGATTCGGTACGGTACCTCACTCGGGTTTCGGTCTCGGTTTCGAACGATTGATTCTGTTCGTTACCGGCATGACAAACATCCGAGATGTTATACCGTTCCCGAGAACACCGAATAACGCAGAATTCTAATTTGACACTAACGTAACCTTAAATCCCATACTTGACAAACGAGTATGGGATTTATTTTTTGATTATTATGAATTTAACAATTCAAGAGGCAGTGCTGGAGTCAAAGCGTTGTCTTAACTGTAAGGCACCACAGTGTGTAAAGGGATGTCCGGTTGGCAATGAGATTCCCCGTTGGGTTCACGCCTTGTCAATGGGTAACTTTGGAGAGGCGATGCAGATTATCAATCTTCACAGCAATTTGCCGGCAGTCTGTAGCCGTGTATGTGCTCACGAACGCCAGTGCGAAGGTCACTGTGTACTCGGCAAGAAAGGTGAGCCGTTGAAGATTGGCGCGTTAGAACGATTTATTTCGCAATTTGACGCCGATATCAACCTTACTAAGGAAACACTACCCTTGAAGGATAAAGGACGTGTAGCGGTCATCGGAAGCGGTCCTGCTGGGCTAACCGTTGCCGGTGTGCTTGCCCGCCGAGGTTATGATGTCGAAATCTTTGAGCGCGAGCCTCAGCCGGGTGGTATGTTGATGTTCGGTATTCCCGAATATCGTCTGCCTAAAGAAGTTGTGCAAAACGAGATTGAAAAGATTGCTCACCTCGGTGTTAAAATTCATTGTGAGGTTACAATCGGACGTGATATGACCATTGATGATATGTTTGAAGACGGTTATGATGCAATCTTTATCGGTACCGGTACAGCCAGACCTCGCCGTTTGGATTTTCCCGGCAACAATCTTCCTACTGTTGGTCAGGCAATTTTCTTTTTGAGCCGTTTTCAACTATATTTGAGCGGTTATATTATCCGCGACGAGATGATTGTTAAAGAAGGCAATCGTGTCGTTATTGTAGGTTGCGGTAATACAGCTATGGATGCAGCCCGTACAGCCCTTAGAGTGGGTGCATCAAAAGTGACCGTTATGTATCGTAACTCGATTGAAAAGATGTCGGCTCTTATGGCTGAATATAATGATGCTGTAGCCGAGGGAGTGGAGTTTATGTGGAATACTTCAATCGCTGCCGTTAACTCGTCTAACGGACGCACGATTGACAGCATAGATATAGATGTTGATGGTAATCCCGAACAGTTTGAGGCTGATGTAATTCTTTTTGCTGTCGGTAGTGTGCCGGCAAGTCGTATTGTTTCGACCACTGAAGGTATTGATACAGACGAAAAGGGTTATATTTTGATTCGTGAAAATCCCTACGGGATGACAACCCGCAAAGGTGTGTTTGCCGCTGGTGATGTAGCAAAGCAGCCCGGTACTGTAGTTCACGCTATGCGTGATGCTCAGATGGTTGCTGACAGCATCTGCCAATATGTCGATGCAGTTAATCTTTTACGACAAATTGATCGTCATGATTCCAATCTGAAAACGACATAAAATCAAGCTCAATCAAAATTTTTTGCAATTCTGTGAACTTTTTTTCACAACCGTTTGTTTTAATAGTGTAGAGTGACAAACAAAGTCCCTCTATAAATTGCAAGAAATGTGATAATGATTGGTTTATTAAGGAATTAAGCTGTCGTGAGACAGCTTTTTTTGTGTCTTTTTAATTATTAGTATTTTGTTATTTCTTATTGATTTTTAGAAGATATTCAAATGCTTTTACGTCAGAGTCTGATTTTTTTCTTACTATCCAGTTCTGAAAGTTTTTCTCATCAACTTCAAAAGTCAGATCCTCGTATTTGTTAATAGTTGATACTCAATATTCTGCGGCTTATACGGTAGAAAAGTGGCGGTGGAGATGGATTTGCCTTCTAAAAAGAGAATATTTAACATTTTTAACTTGTGTTAACAAGAAATCTGAGAATATAATCGGGTA
>JAIDRE010000016.1 GCA_029061925.1 Muribaculaceae bacterium
ACTTATCAACACAAACACACGATTTCACATATTTAATAATCGAAAAATCGATTTTTATACCCAAATTTGCATATCTAATTTGAAAACCTATTCATTACTGATATAAAAATCTATGGGTAAGATTATCGCTATTGCCAACCAAAAAGGTGGCGTTGGAAAAACAACAACAACCATTAACCTTGGTGCATCTCTCGCCACTCAAGGCAAAAAAGTGCTCATTATTGATGCTGACCCACAGGCTAATGCCACTTCGGGTTATGGTATCGATCCTCGTTCGTTAACCTCGTCAATATATGAGTGTCTTGTTGACAATTATCCAATCAAAGGCGCTGAAGTCAACACCTGTGTAGAAAATTTGAAAATCGTTGGCTCAGGTATCGACCTTGCCGGTGCCGAGCTCGAACTCATTCAACGCCCCAACCGCGAGAGTGTGTTACGCGGTCTTTTGCAACCGATTGCCGATGACTATGACTTTATCCTAATTGACTGCTCTCCGTCGCTCGGTCTGATCACCGTTAACGCTCTCAATGCAGCCAACTCGGTTATCATCCCTGTTCAAGCCGAATATTTTGCACTTGAGGGTATCAGCAAGCTGCTCAACACAATCCGCATCATCAAATCCAAACTCAATCCGTCTCTCGAAATCGAAGGCTTCCTCCTCACCATGTACGACGCGCGACTTCGTCTCGCCAACCAGATTTATGAGGAACTCAAAAGCCACTTCGGCGACATGGTTTTCAACGCTGTAATTCCGCGTAATATCCGTCTTAGCGAAGCTCCAAGCCATGGTCTTCCGGCAATCCTTTACGATGCAGAAAGCCGCGGCTCGACATCTCACGTCATGCTCGCTAAAGAACTCATCGCCAAAAACCGTAACAAATAATTTTCTAACCACAACAAATCTCTCATCACTATATGAAACCTCATCAAGCTCTTGGTCGCGGACTGAATACACTGCTCCAGATGGACGATGTTCCCGCAACCGGATCATCTTTGATAAATGAAATTCCGCTCTCTCAAATAACCCCCAACCCCGATCAACCTCGTTCTCATTTCAGCGAAGAATCGCTTGAAGAACTTGCCTCATCAATTCGTGAACTTGGTATCATCCAACCTCTTTCACTTCGTAAAACCGGACCCGATTCATATCAGATTATCGCCGGTGAACGTCGTTTTAGAGCAGCTACGTTAGCCGGACTGAATTCGGTTCCTGCCTATATCCGCACAGCCGACGACCTTGCGATGACCGAGATGGCTCTCATCGAAAACATTCAGCGTGAAGATCTTAATGCAATTGAAATTGCGCTTACCTATAAAAAACTTATCGAACAATATTCGCTGACCCAGGAACGCCTTAGCGAACGTGTCGGCAAAAAGCGTACAACAATCGCCAACTTCCTGCGCCTGCTCCGCCTTCCTGCCGAAGTTCAGCTCGGTTTGCGCGACAAACGTCTCGACATGGGACACGCACGCGCGCTCCTCTCTATCGATGATCCATCGGTTCAGCTGAAACTCTACAACGATATCGTTAAAAACGGGCTTTCAGTTCGTCGCGTTGAAGAACTCGCCCGTCAATGGCAAGAAAAGAGCAAAAAACAAGAGGAAAATAAAGAAAATACAAAATCTTCAATCTATTCATCTCACGATTTTGACATCCTGAAAAAACACCTTTCTGCAACATTCAACACCAACGTGAACTTCACAATGGATCGCAACGGCAAAGGAAAAATTACATTTCCTTTCAAAAATGATGAGGAACTTGCCAAATTAATTAGTATCTTTGACAATATAAACCAAAATCAGACTGAAGGATAATCTTTCCCTATAGTCTGAAACATTGTTAAAGTTATAGATTTCAGCAAGTTGCAATGATTTGTTCGTTTTTTGAATTTTTGTTCATAAAACAGCGTCCGATGTCAAAATTGGCCGTTGCACTATGCTGTTTGTTTTTTTTAATCCCTTTTAACGTTTTTTCAATCAACCCGACTCTTCCCGATTCTATCCCTTTAGGTAATCCTCTCACTAAGCCCGCCGAGATAGTTCGTGAAGAAATAAATTTTGCAGACGACTCTGCAAAATTAGTGTCTGCCGACACCATTATGGTCGATGAAGGTCCCATTGCAACAGCTCAAAAAATACTTCCCGGTTCAAAATGGGATCAGGAATGGGTTCCCCGTCAAATCGAGTTCAACCCCGACCCGACCCGCGCAGTCTGGATGGCAGCTCTTTTCCCAGGTCTTGGTCAGGTCTATAACCGCCGATATTGGAAACTGCCGATTATCGTCGGTGGTTATCTTGGTCTTGCCTACGGTACCTCATGGAACAGCACGATGCTGACCGACTACACAAAGGCTTATTCTGACCTCATCGACAACGACCCGACCACCAACAGCTACATGAACTTTTTCCCAAACACAACAAAAGAAGAAGACATTGATAAAAGCTGGCTCACCAACACGGTTCGCTCTCAACGAAACTATTTCCGTCGAAACCGCGACCTCTGTATCATCTGCATGGTAGGCGTTTATCTGCTTGCAATGGTTGATGCGTATGTTGATGCGTCACTCGCCCACTTTGATATTTCTCCAAACCTGTCGATGGATGTAGCCCCTGCGCTATTCCAGGACTCACGAGGACAAAAGCCTGCAATCGGAATGTTGTGGGCATTTAATTTTTAAATAAAACTATATAAACCGGCATATATGATGTTCAAAAAATTAGCACTGACATTCTTTGTAACAGCATCTTCGGCCCTCGCTGCTGATGCACTCCCTATCACAGTTCTCGATATTCAGCACACTATATCTGATCCCAACCTAATCTACCCGGAAAGCGTTGAAACCGACGTTGACAAGATGATGAACAACTGGTATCTCAGAAACTATGCGTTGCTCGATTCGATGACCGACTATCGTAAAACAGTCAATGCTACCGATGCTGAAATCATCGACCGTCTCAGCAAAATACCCGCCGAAATTGAGTTACCCTACAACTCGATTGTCCGTAATATCATTGATATGTACACCAACCGCCGTCGTTCATTGGTTGAAAATATGCTTGGCATGAGCCACTACTACATGCCTATCTTTGAGCAGGCGCTTGAAAAAGAAAACGTTCCCCACGAACTCAAATATCTCCCTATCATCGAATCTGCCCTTAACCCCGATGCTGTTTCGCGTGCCGGCGCAACAGGTCTATGGCAGTTCATGGTACCAACAGCCAAAGGTCTCGGACTCGAAGTAAACACTATAGTTGACGAACGTCGCGATCCAATCAGATCATCTGAAATGGCGGCCAAATATCTTAAACAACTCTATTCAATTTACAACGACTGGTCGCTTGCTATTGCCGCTTACAACTGCGGGCCCGGTAACGTCAACAAAGCACTCCGTCGTGCCGGCGAAGGCAAAAAAAATTTCTGGGACATCTATCCGTTCCTACCCGCTGAAACCCGTAGCTATGTGCCGGCGTTCATCGCTGCCGTTTATGTAATGAATTATTACAACGAACATAACATTGCACCCGCTCTCGTGCGCCGTCCGATGATTACCGACTCTGTCCACGTTACACGTCGCGTTCATCTTCAGCAGATTGCCGATGTTCTCGGTATGCCAATCGATGAAATCCGCGCTCTTAACCCTCAGTATCGCAAGGACATCATTCCCGGTGACATTCACCCCTACCCACTCGTTCTCCCCTCAATGCAGGTTTATGCCTACGTTATCAGCGAGGACTCGATCGTTGCACACGATGCACAAAAATATCAACGTCAGCTTACAATCGAACCCTCTGACGGTACAGTTACCCAAGTATCAGACGACGGCGATTACATCGTGACTCAAAAAACTCAGTATCATAAAGTTCAGCGTGGCGAAACATTCGCATCAATCGCTCGCAAATATGGTGTGACTGCATCTTCAATCCGCGCCAACAATGGTATCAAGACTTTAACACGCGGAAAAACAATCAAGATTGTTACAACTCAGCGCACTCCGCGTCCAAAAGATGCTCTTGACAAAGCAGTTGAAAATATTGCTAATGTCGAGATGGGCGACACAATCAATCTGTATCCCGACTCGATAGTCGAAAGTGCGGTTAATGCCCCTGTTCAGGCTCAACCGGTCAAGGCTACTCCGGCGCCCAAGACAGCTCCAAAACCTGCAACCAAGCCGGCAGCGACATTCAATCCCGCTCCCAAGCCTAAATCTCAGACAAATAAAACCACTCCTGTCACAATCACCGTTCAACAAGGCGACAACCTCTCTCGCATCGCTAAGCGAAACAATACTACAGTCGATAAACTTCGCAGCTTGAACGGTTTGAAAGATGACAAGATCAGAGCTGGTCAAAAACTTAGAGTAAAATAACATTTTTATATACTGAAAATGAATAATGTTATAACACGTGCAATCTCGGGTACAGCCTACATAACCCTTGTTGTTTGCAGTATCATTTCAGGTCCATGGACATTCCTTGGATTAACTGTTATCTTTGCTGTTTTCAGCGCAATTGAGCTCAAAAATATTGACCGAACAAAATCAGGCAACACGCCTCGTCCGCTCATCGACTGCCTTGACATCTGCGGAATACTTTTTATGATTGTCTCGGCTTCGCTTGCAACAAATCCTCAAATCGGACTTGAAAGCATCCCCGCTTTTATCATTCCTTACACATTCTATCTAATTGCCCGTGGTATAATTGAGCTTTATGCCAAAGAAGAAAATCCGCTCGAATCGCTTGGCTCGTCAGCTCTCGTGCAAATTTATCTCGGCATCCCCCTCGCTATATTGAACCTCCTTTATAACACAGTCGGTGCAAACCTCGTGCTCGCAATGTTCCTTTTTATATGGATTAACGACACCGGTGCATTCTGTGTTGGCTCAATGATTGGACGCCGACGTTTGTTTGAACGCATCAGCCCTAAAAAATCATGGGAAGGATTTTGGGGTGGATTGGCATTCTGCATCGCTTTTGCCGTACTATTTGCTCTTGTATTTGATAATTTCTTCTACAATTTCCCGGTCAATATGTTCATCGGTTTTGCTATAGTCGTTTCAGTGTTTGCTACATTCGGCGACCTCTTTGAATCACTTCTCAAACGCACTGCCGGTGTCAAGGATTCCGGGAAAATCATGCCGGGACACGGTGGTATCCTTGACCGTATCGACTCGCTTCTTATGGTCGGACCATTTAGCTACTATTTCCTTTTGATTGCCAAATCATTCATAAACTAATCTGAAGTTAAAATATAACATTATATAAAAATGTCATCACAACAACGCTACGATCTTCGAGGTGTTTCTGCTTCAAAAGAAGATGTTCACAACGCTATCAAAAACATTGACAAAGGTCTCTATCCCCACGCATTTTGTAAAATCATTCCCGATATTTTGGGTGGTGACCACGAATGGTGTAACATCATGCACGCCGACGGTGCCGGAACCAAGTCATCGCTCGCCTATGCCTACTGGCGCGAAACAGGTGACATGAGCGTGTGGAAAGGTATCGCCCAAGATGCTTTGATCATGAACATCGACGACCTTCTCTGCGTTGGTGCAACCGATAACATTTTGCTCTCATCGACCATCGGCCGCAATAAAATGTTGATTCCAGGCGAAGTTATTGCCGCTATTATTAATGGAACTGAAGAACTGCTTGCCGAACTCCGTGCCGAGGGTGTAAACATCTACTCAACAGGTGGCGAAACCGCTGATGTCGGCGACCTTGTACGTACAATCATTGTTGACTCGACCGTAACATGCCGTATGAAACGTGCCGATGTGATTGACAACGCCAACATCAAAGCCGGTGACGTAATTGTCGGATTATCTTCATCGGGTCAGGCAACATACGAAAAAAGCTACAACGGAGGTATGGGCTCAAACGGTTTGACCTCAGCCCGTCACGATGTTTTCTGCAAAGAAATTGCTAAAAAATATCCCGAAACATTTGACGCCGCAGTTCCCGATGAACTCACATCCTCAGGTTCTGTCAAACTGCCCGACAACGTTGAAGATTCACCTATCGATGCCGGTAAACTCGTTCTTTCACCGACACGTACCTACGCTCCGGTTATAAAAGCCATCCTCGACAAGATGCGCCACAAAGTTCATGGTATGGTTCACTGCTCGGGTGGTGCGCAAACCAAGATTATGAACTTCGTTCAGGGCAAACATGTCATCAAAGACAATCTTTTCCCCATCCCTCCCCTATTCCGTCTCATCGCTCGCGAATCAGGCACCGACTGGAAAGAGATGTACAAAGTCTTCAACATGGGTCACCGCATGGAAATCTATCTCGACGCTGAATATGCTCAGGATGTTATTGACATCGCAAACTCATTCAATATCGAAGCCCGCATTGTTGGTCGCGTTGAAGAAGCTGAGACCAACCGCCTGACTCTCATTACCGAAAACGGTACATTTGAATATTGATTACCGTCAATCGGTAGATAGCCCGACTTAAAGTTGCTACGATGAAAAAAACATGGCATCTGTTGATCGCCCTATGTTGCGCCATATCGTCATTTTTCGATTCGTGTTCTGTAAAAACAGCCGAAAGCAGTGACCATTCCCTCCCCGACACGCTCAGGGTCGCAACTCTATACAGCCCGATGTCATACTTCTCATACCGTGACGAAGAAATGGGCTATGACTACACGCTGATAAAACAGTTTGCCGAAGATAAGGGACTCGTTCTCGACCTCAAGGTTGCGCCGTCAATGACCAAAATGATTGATATGCTCAACGACGGATCGGTCGATATTCTTGCCTACGAAGTTCCGGTAACAGCCGAGTACAATACAATCATTCCGACAGGACCCGAAAACCTGACGACTCAGGTGCTCGTTCAACCCCGTAATGCCGGAGATTCGTTAATTACCGATGTTACCCAACTCGTTGGTCGTCACGTTTATGTCGAACGCAACTCAAAGTATCAATATCGCCTTGAAAACCTCAACGAAGAGCTTGGCGGAGGTATCAATATTCACATTGTCGATATGGATACAATCATCACCGAGAACCTTATCGACATGGTTTCAGACGGTAAAATTCCGTTGACAATTATCGACAGCAACATTGCCAAAATCAATAAAACATACTACCCGAAACTTAACGTCAGCCTTGAGCTAAGTTTCCCGCAACGTCAAGCATGGGGTGTTTCAAAGAACAAACCGTGGCTTGCCGACACAATCAACAACTGGTTTAAAAGTGATAAAATCAAGGGTATAGACTCAAGTCTTTTAAAACGCTATTTTGAGCTTGCAAAAGCCGATGATGCGCCAATCTCCTATGACTTTAGCAACGGGCATATATCTCCCTATGATAATCTCTTTAAAAAATATGCAAAAGAGATCGGCTGGGACTGGCGACTGCTTGCCGCCCAAGGCTATACCGAAAGTCATTTCAAACCCGATGCGACATCGTGGGCTGGTGCACGCGGTCTGATGCAGATTATGCCGGGAACCGCCCGACACTATGACCTCGATCCGAGCTTAATCACCGACCCCGAGGAAAACATAAAGACTGCGACGAAACTACTCAAAGACCTCGACAAGGCTATGGCTCGCAAAATATCAGACCCCGAAGAACGCCAAAAATTTGTCATCGCCGCCTACAATGCGGGACACGCACATATCTTTGACGCAATAACTCTGGCAAAGAAAATAGGTAAAAATCCTGAGAAATGGGATGGAAATGTTCAACAGGCACTTCGACTGAAATCAAATCCAAAATACTTCAACGACCCCGACATCAAATACGGTTATTTCCGCAGCCGACAAACAACGGTTTATGTCAAAGAGGTATATAAGTTCTATGAACAAGCCAAAAAAGCTGTTCCCGCATGAAGAAATAATAAAAACCAATATACGATCTAATCACAAACTTATATTTATTTTATGAAAAAGAAATATTTAAGCGTTGGACTTGTCCTCGTTCTTGCAACTTCAATTCTTTCAACATCTTGTATCGGTAGCTTCAAGATGACCAACAATGTTTTGACTTGGAACCACAACGTAGGCAGCAAATTTGTAAACGAACTCGTATTCTTTGCATTCTGGGTACTCCCTGTTTATGAAATTGCAATCCTCGCCGATGCTATTGTAATCAACTCCGTTGAGTTCTGGAGCGGTTCAAACCCCATTGCACAAGGCTCTTCAATCATCGAAGGCAACGACGGTAAATATCTCGTTGAATGTGACTCAAAAGGATACACCATCACTTCAATGAACAACAAAAAAGACGTTATTCGCTTTGACTTTGATGTTGACAGCCAAACATGGAGCCTTTCAGTTGAAGATCAGACATATCCTTTAATGACATTCGTTGATGAAAACCATGTCAAAATAATTATGCCCGACGGCTCAATGCAACTCGTTGAAAAAAGCCAGGCAGGACTCCTCGCCTATCAGAAAGTTGCATCAGGCTCATTCTTTGCAATGAAATAATCCTGACCCGGAATAACCTATGAAGGCGGTGTTTCATTATTGATGCACCGCCTTTAGAGTATCAGATGTTGACTTGTATCTTTGAAATACCTTTTTCCGCATCGCAAATTATACCTTTAACGACTGAATTAGGTATTAAATTTGAAAATTGATTTACACAACTTATTGAAAACTTTCTGATATTTTTAGATTTATTATGAACAAAAGAGCAATACAATTGTTTCTTTTGTATGTCACATCATACTAATTTCAATATTATGCTAAATAAAACCATTGCTATTTGCTTGTTTTTTGTGACCAATATGCTTGTTTTTGTCAGTTGCTCGCAGGAAAATGTGTTTGAATCGGACAAGAATAATACCAACTTCAAGGATGTGTATGAGTCTCTAAAAGGAGAACCATCTGTATCTTTTCTTTCTTTACTAAATAATAGTAGAGCTTCTGGTGTAGAAAATGAATATCCAGTGTTCTCTGTAGAGGACTTAAATTACTTATCATCCCTTTCTCAAAAAGATTTTGAGGAAGTACGAGATGCTTTTATTAAAAAACTTAATAGTGCCAGTATTATAGACATTGAAGAAGACCAATATATGATGTGTTAACTTCTAAAAATATGCCTGTTTCTCGGTCGGACTCTTCAATGTGTGAGTGGTATTTACAGCAGCGGTTAGCCATAGCCGGAGTAGCGATATCCACCGAAGAATTTATTGATGAAATGACTGGAGGAGCTGCCACTCCTTTAGAGGTAGTTGCTACAGGGGCTGATTTATTAGGTATTTGGATTGATTACGAGGTATGTAATCATAGATGGCATTAAACTTAAAACTATAGAAATATGAAACAGATACAAAATCCATCAAATTGGAAGTTAAGCATTGCTTTATTACCACTTATCGTTGTAATGGTTATTGTTATAGTTATGAGGACTGTTCCAGTATGGGCTATCGCAGTAGGTGTAATATCATTGTTAACATATTTGTCGCTATTGGCTTATTTCTGCATAAAACAGAAATGTTATAACCAATTATTAACTAATATCATAGTTATAATATTATGGATTATTTTTTATCTGGTTCAATTTAAATAGCCGATAGACTGTTCTGCACAGATTATATTTGCCATTATAAAATCAGGTAATAAATTTGAAAAAATCAACGACCGGGGATGAACAACAAAGTTTCATTCTCGGTCGTTTACTTTATTTCCACTTGTCAATTTCACAAAGTTTCGATAACTTTGCACTCAAAGTTGTTATAACAATAAGATGATATCAATAATACAAAAATATTTTCACGACCTCACACCCGAACAACTCGCTCAGTTTGAGATGATGGGTAAACTTTATCCCGAGTGGAACGAAAAAATCAATGTCATTTCGCGCAAAGACATTGACAACCTTTTCACAAACCATATTCTCCACTCGCTCGCCATTGCCAAGTTTATCAAACCGGTTGACAATACAACCTTTCTTGACATGGGTACCGGTGGCGGTTTCCCGGGTATTCCGTTGGCGGTCCTGTTCCCCAACTGTCGCTTTCATCTCATCGACCGTATCGGGAAAAAAATCAAAGTCGCCTCTTCTGTAGCCGAGTCTATCGGACTGAAAAATGTAACATTCCAACACGGAGACATTGGCGAGTGCCGTGAGAAATTTGACTTTGTCATCAGCCGTGCGGTTATGAAACTGAACGAGCTCGTCCCGTTAATCAGAAAAAATATTTCGCCCAAATCATTCAATGCCTATCCCAACGGATTGATATGCCTTAAAGGAGGCTCGCTTGACGACGAATCGAAAGGCATCAAGAGCGAAATAATGGAGTATGATCTTAAAAACTATTTTGACGAGGAGTTCTTTGAAACAAAGAAACTCGTCTATGTCCCTCTATAAAACCAATTCAATATGTTAAAAGTCAAAGGATTTCCCTTCAATATGTTTGGCGAGATGACATACGTTGTCTATAACGAACAGTCTCGCAAAGCCGCTATCGTTGACCCCGGGATGATGAACTCGGGCGAAGTTGCTCAGCTTGATGATTTTCTTGCTAAAAACCGTCTCGAAATTGAACATATCATTGCCACTCACCTTCATATCGACCACGTTATGGGGCTTAGCCGCATTATCGAAAAGACCGGACTCGGACTTGAAGCATCACGCGATGATGAATTTCTAAGCAAACGCATTGCCGAACAAGCTGATATGTTCAGGCTGCCAATAAAAATGCCGCCTGTCGAAATCTCAAAATATCTGAATCCGGGCGACAAAATCAATATCGGAGACGACTATCTCATCGTTATTTCAGTACCGGGACACTCACCCGGCAGCATTGCGCTCTACTCTCCTTCAAGCTCGTTTGTGTTGACCGGTGATGCACTATTTGACGGAAGCATCGGTCGTACCGACCTGCCAGGTGGCGATTATGCAACCCTCATCAACTCAATTACCAACAACCTGATGACTCTGCCTGACGACACTGTCGTATATTCAGGACACGGAAATCCGACCACAATCGGAAAACAGAAACAGGTCAATCCTTTTCTTTAGTCTTTACGCCTAACGGGTCAAACGATTCAATCATATCTTGCTTGCCATAGTCAACCAATTTGATCAAAGTTGATAAAGCCTGTTGACACCCATACTGATTCATTCTGAATGACAGATGGGTGTTAAATGTTTTATTGATACATTCAAGACCGCGAACTGCAAAGTCTTTAGCGCGCTCTAACTCTCCTACATTGAGACAGGCAAACGCCACATAGAATATCGTCTCACTATCTTTATTGAAAAATTCATTATACCGGCTTGCTTCCTCATAAAAACCGATGATTGAATACCACGCATTGTTAAGCATCAAAGACCACATGTAGAATTCGACAACACCCGCCCCGATATCGTTGCTTTTGATGTGTTTAAGAACCAGTTCCTGAGCAGTATCAGCTGAGATAGAGAGCAATTCTCTGAGTAAATAAGAATTGGTCGGGTCTTCATTAAACAAGTTTATCAATAGATTCCGGCACTTTTCAAAATCTCCGACTCTATTATAAGCCAATATTAGATTGTGAATTACATTTGTCGCTCCGGGATTGTCAGCCACATAATTTTCAAACAGACCGATTGCACGCGGCAAATTTTTATCTAGACCGAGAAGCAGAGATGCCTCAATTGCGTCAGCCTCGGGTATGGTTGTTTCAACCGCTCTTGCAAAATCAATCGCTTTCAATCCGTCTTCATATTGACCCAAGTTCAAGTAACTTTCAGCCATCAATATCCAGTTCTCAGCTCGGAAAGGGTCAATCTTTGTCAGTTTGTCGAGCGTAATGACTGCGCCTTCATCATCTTCTGCATCATGCTGAAGCATAGCAACTTCAAAGAGAAGTACGTCGGGAAACTCTGATTTCTTTTCGAGCAGATCAACGTTTTTGACAAACCAGTCCTCGCACTTTAATTGGCGTATTGTCTCAGCCAATCGAATGATATCCTCATCGTCAAACTTCTTATACTTTTTGACAATCTGATCAAGTATCGGTTCGGCATCAATTCCCCGGAGTCCACTATCCTTTAAACGAAGAAGATCCCAGCAAACACCGTCAAACTGCGGATTATTATCGACAAAGTCGCCAAGTGCTTCGGGATTAATATTTGCATACAGAAAGCCTCGACGCTGCATCAACTCCTTGCTTTGAGGAAACAAGCGGGCACCCAGCATCAAAACTTCGGTTTGAACATAGTAATCGTGATTATCGGCGGCTACATCGAAAATCTCAATTAAATCAAATTCGTCATATTTAGGTAAATTTCCGTTCTTGAGATTTTCTTTGAACTCGCGATAATTTTCATCAAGCGAATTACGTTCGTCATCCATACACAAATATTCATTATATAAACAAAAGTAGTTAATCGAGTCAGAATGACTGCGATTAACCACTTTTGCATCATTTATTAATCAACAGTTATTTTTTCTGTTCTTTTTCCCAGCTGTCTTTCAATGCAATCGTGCGGTTAAAGATCAGATTATCGGGAGTTGAATCATAGTCGGGAGTGAAATATCCGATACGCTGGAACTGGAAGCGTGTTCCCTTCTTGGCATTCTCAGCGATGAACGGTTCAACCTTCACGCCCTCTACAACTTTGAGCGAATCGGGATTGAGCATTTCACGGAAATCGCGGTCGGGCTCAGCTGCCGGATTTTCAACGTTGAACAAGCGGTCATAGATGCGAACAGTCGCATCAACGGCATGTTCAGCCGATACCCAGTGAAGTGTACCTTTAACCTTACGGGCTGCACCGGGCAAACCGCTGCGGCTTTCGGGGTCGTAGGTACAGTTGATTTGCACAATATTGCCGTCAGCATCTTTGACAACATCTTCACATTTAATGATATAAGCACCTTTCAAACGCACTTCCTGACCGGGAGCAAGACGGAAGAATTTTTTTGGAGGATTTTCCATGAAGTCATCACGTTCGATATATATTTCGCGTGAGAACGGCATCTTGTGTGTGCCGGATTCCGGATCTTCAGGATTATTTTCCATCTCAACAGTCTCAACCTGACCTTCGGGATAGTTAGTAATAACCAGTTTGACAGGATTGATTACCGCCATAGCACGTGTTGCTGTTGCATTAAGGTCTTCGCGCACTGCATATTCAAGCAGCGAAACGCTGTTGAGTGCCTCATATTTTGTGTAACCGATACGCTCGATGAAGTTACGGATTGACTTAGGTGTAAATCCACGACGACGCATACCCGAGATAGTTGGCATTCGGGGGTCGTCCCATCCTGCTACCAAACCTTCTTTCACGAGCTGGAGCAATTTACGTTTACTCATCACTGTGTAAGTGAGGTTCAGGCGGTTAAACTCAATCTGACGGGGACGGTAAGATTCGTCAGCCAACTCATCAACGAAGTAATCGTAAAGCGGACGGTGAGGTACAAATTCGAGCGTACAGATAGAGTGGGTAACACCCTCAAAATAGTCGCTCTGACCGTGGGCAAAGTCATACATCGGGTAAACTTTCCACTTGGTACCGGTGCGATGATGAGGATGTTTGATGATACGGTACATGATCGGGTCGCGGAAGTGCATATTTGACGACGCCATGTCGATTTTTGCACGCAAAACGCGCGAACCCTCTTCAAACTCGCCGTTGTTCATTCTGATGAAAAGGTCAAGGTTTTCTTCGGGAGTACGGTTACGATAGGGACTCTCAGTACCGGGAGTTGTAGGCGTACCTTTCTGAGCGGCAATCTCTTCTGAAGACTGATCATCAACGTATGCTTTTCCCTCTTTAATCAAGCGGACTGCAAGGTCAAAAAGCTGGGGGAAATAGTCTGACGCATAATATTCGCGATCGCCCCAGTCAAAGCCGAGCCAATGAATATCTTCACGAATTGAATCGACATATTCAACATCTTCCTTGACCGGGTTTGTATCATCAAAACGAAGGTTACAGGTGCCACCGAACTTTTCAGCAACACCAAAATCCATACAAATGGCTTTAGCGTGACCAATGTGAAGATATCCGTTAGGTTCAGGTGGGAAACGAGTGTTTAAACGTCCTCCATTTTTGCCTGCGGCGAGGTCATCGCTCACAATCTGTTCAACAAAATTCAAGCCTTTCTTTTCGCTGTTTTCTGATTCGATTATTTCTGCCATAGCATGGTTTATTTTTATTTGTTTCTTATTTTCAATACGTTAGTAATCAATTACCCATTTCAGACAAGAACTTTATTCTCATCAATCTTATTTCCTCTTCAGTGCAATCAGACCCGAACTCAACAATCGCGTCGTTCAAATCATCTTTTTCACTTTCGCGGAAAAAATCAAAGATATCGTTCTGGAGGTCTTCATCAATGACCTCATCAATAAAGTAATCAATATTGATTTTTGTCCCTGAATAAACTATCGACTCGATATGATCGAGCAGTTCAGAGAATTCAAGTCCTTTAGAATCGGCGAGCTCGTCAAGCGCAATACGACGGTCGATAGCCTGAATAATTGCATTTTTCATGTTGCTCTTGCTTGCAACACTCTTAAATTTCAAGTCTTCAGGGCGATCAATTTCGTTTTCTTCTACATAGGTCTTGATAACGTCGATAAATTCCTGACCATAACGTTTTGCCTTACCCATTCCGACACCTGGAATCAGAGCAAGCTCATCCATTGTAATGGGATAGGTTGTTGCCATTGCTTCGAGCGACGGATCCTGGAAAATTACATATGAGGGCAATCCTTGGTGCTTGGCTACCTTTTTTCTCATATCCTTCAGGATAGAGTACAATTCAGGGTCAACCGCACCCGATGCACCACCTTTTGGCACAACCGGTTCTTCATCACTGAAGTCATTATCTTCAACAATCTTGAACGAGGTCGGCTTTTTCAAGAACGCTTTTGCCTTGTCGGTCAACTTTAGCAATCCGTAATTTTCTATATCGCGGTTGATATAGCCGGCAATGATAGCCTGGCGGATTACAGCATTCAGATATTTTTCATCAGACCCTTGAGCCGAGCCAAATACTTCAAGCTCATCGTGTTTGTATGACTTGATATCGGGGGTACCTTTACCCAACATCACGTTTACAATATAATCTGCTTTAAATTTCTCTTTAAGCGCTGCTATAGTTTCAATAACCGCGCATAAATCGTCTTTTGCTTCCACTTGTTTTTTAGGATTTAAACAATTGTCACAATTACCACAGTTATCTTCGTTATATTTTTCGCCAAAATAGTGTAATAACGAACGTCGGCGACAAACCGACGACTCGGCATAGCCGGCAGTCTCAGCCAAGAGCTGACGTCCGATTTCCTGCTCTGACAACGGTTTCTGCATCATGAATTTTTCCATACGCTGCAAGTCTTTGGCAACATAGAAAGTGATACAGTTACCCTCGCCACCGTCACGTCCTGCCCTACCGGTTTCCTGATAATAGCCCTCAAGCGACTTTGGCATATCATAGTGAATGACATACCTCACATCGGGTTTGTCAATACCCATACCAAACGCGATTGTGGCAACAATAACGTCAATTTTTTCCAGCAGAAACGCATCCTGGTTCTCGCTTCGGGTTTGAGCATCCATACCTGCATGATAAGGCAAGGCTTTGATACCGTTAACATTCAGAAGCTCGGCAAGTTCCTCAACTTTTTTTCGGCTGAGACAGTAAATAATTCCCGACTTGCCTTCCCGTGTCTTGATATACCTTATTATATCCTTATCAATATTTACAGTTTTAGGTCTCACCTCATAATAGAGGTTGGGGCGGTTAAACGACGACTTGAATACATTGGCAGCAGTCATTCCGAGATTTTTCTGGATGTCGTGCTGAACCTTTGGAGTCGCTGTAGCTGTAAGCGCAATAACGGGGCGAGACTCAATCTCATTGATTATCGGTCGAATACGTCGGTATTCAGGACGGAAATCGTGTCCCCATTCCGAAATACAATGAGCCTCATCAACCGCATAAAACGAGATTTTGACCTGTTTTAAAAATTCGATATTCTCCTCCTTTGTAAGCGATTCAGGTGCAACATAAAGCAACTTTGTCTTTCCTGACAATACATCGGCTTTAACTACATCAATCGCTGTTTTAGTGAGAGACGAGTTTAAAAAGTGAGCTATATTATCGTCTTCGCTGTAATTTCGCATCGCATCAACCTGATTCTTCATCAGAGCGATTAGCGGAGAAATTACAATCGCTGTTCCATCCATTAAAAGAGCCGGCAACTGATAGCAAAGCGATTTTCCGCCACCTGTGGGCATCAGCACAAATGTGTCGTGTCCGTCAAGCAACGATTGAATGATCGCTTCTTGATTTCCTTTGAATTTTTCAAAACCGAATGACCTTGTCAATTGCTCGGTCAGTTGTTCTCTTGTTATCATGGGTGGTAAGCAGTGATTATTTGGAGAGTTTTTCTTACTTGCTATTTTGAGGCAGATGCTGTTGTTTCAAAATTTGCCTGTTTTAACTTGTCAAGCGCAAATTTTGCATCAACAACAAATTTGGTTGTCTTTTTTGACGGCAATTCAAACATCGGATCAATCATGATTGTCTCAACTATCGACCTCAGTCCACGGGCTCCGAGTTTATATTCAATAGCTTTGTCAACAATCAAATCAAGCGCATCATCGGTGAACTCGAGATCGACGCCATCCATTTTAAACAGTTTTTTATACTGACGGATAATCGCGTTTTTAGGCTCGGTCAACACGTTGCGTAAAGCATCGCGGTCGAGCGGTTCAAGACTTGTCAAAATCGGCAGACGTCCGATAATTTCAGGAATCAAACCAAATGACTTCAAGTCCTGGGGGGCGACATGCTGCAAAAAGTTTACCTTATCTTTATTCTTGCGTTCGATTTCGTTTGAGAAACCCACAACATGAGAGTTCAAGCGTTGTGCAATCTTGCGATCGATGCCGTCAAACGCACCTCCACATATAAATAATATGTTTTTAGTATCAACGGGAATCATTTTTGCCTCGGGATGCTTGCGTCCTCCCTGTGGCGGAACGTTCACAATAGAACCTTCAAGCAATTTCAACAAGCCTTGCTGAACACCTTCACCGCTGACGTCACGGGTGATTGACGGATTGTCACCTTTACGGGCGATTTTATCAATCTCATCAATAAACACTATTCCACGCTCTGCGGCTTCGACATCATAGTCGGCAGCCTGGAGCAAACGTGTCAGCAATGACTCGATATCTTCACCTACATAACCTGCCTGAGTCAGCACGGTTGCGTCAACAATAGTGAACGGTACGTCGAGAAGTCGTGCGATTGTCTTTGCCAACAAGGTTTTACCGGTACCGGTCGGACCAACGAGGATGATATTGCTTTTTTCAATATCAACATCATCGTCGGTCGGCTGAGACAAACGTTTATAGTGGTTATATACCGCAACCGAAAGATATTTTTTTGCAGTATCCTGTCCAATCACATACTGGTCAAGAAACTTTTGAATTTCTTTCGGCTTTGGTATTTTCTCGCCTACAGGAGTCTTTGCTTTATTGCGATCTGACAATTTTTTTTTCTGTTCATCGATAACCTCATGGATTGATTCGATACACTCGTTGCATATCATTGTTGCCGGATTGAACGGCGACGGAACCATGAACGAAACCATCGAGGAATCGCGACCGCAGAAACTACAGGTAGGCTCGTTAATATTCTTTTTTGCCATAACTAATATTAGTGACGAGCCTTAACGAGAACATCATCAATCATGCCATATTCTTTAGCTTCCTGAGCAGTCATCCAGTAGTCACGATCTGAATCTCGTTCAACCTTTTCAAAAGGCTGACCTGAATGAGAGGCGATGATTTCATAGAGCTCTTTCTTCAACATCTGAATCTGTTTGGCTGTGATTTCGATATCACTTGCCTGACCCTGAGCACCGCCCATAGGCTGGTGAATCATCACGCGAGAGTGATTGAGGGCAAAACGTTTGCCTTTTTCACCGGCAACAAGCAACACCGCAGCCATTGATGCAGCCATACCGGTACAGATTGTAGCGACATCGCTTGAAATGTACTGCATAGTGTCATAAATTCCGAGTCCGGCATAAACCGATCCACCGGGAGAGTTGATGTAGATTGAGACATCTTTACCGGGGTCAGCCGAGTCGAGATAGAGAAGCTGAGCCTGAATTACATTAGCGGTATATTCGTTTACATCAGTACCGAGGAAAATGATGCGATCCATCATCAATCGAGAGAAAACATCCATTTGAGCAACGTTGAGCTGACGTTCTTCAATGATTGTCGGGTTGATGTAGCTTGATACAATATTCGATGCGACAGCACGTGAATTGAGTTCGGCTGATGCTTGATCAAAAGCCAAACCGTTCATTCCAAGATGCTTTACGGCATAATTTCTAAAATCTTTATTCATAGTGTTTCTAAAAATCTTTAATACCTGTTTCCTATTTATGTTCAAAGTTACAATATTTTTTTTTAGAGTGCAACTTTTTTTTTGCTTTTTACTAAAATAATCATCATTATCCTCTGAAATATCTTTATTTCAAGCCCTAAAACCTTTTATACAATATAATTGTTATCTTA
>JAIDRE010000160.1 GCA_029061925.1 Muribaculaceae bacterium
GTTCATCATCTTCTATTAGTTTTGCAGTCTCAAAGAAAAGGTTAACTTTGCAGATATAAATATTAAAATAATTAACAATTAACAATTAACAATAAACAATAAACAATAAACAATAAAGAAAGAACCTCCTAATGTCGCGTTAGCCTATATCGTCTTCAGGTCCTTAAGACAAATCGTCGTTGCAGGTACGACATTATTATCAAGACTAAAGCCAGAGAGTAAATAAAATCTTTCACCTTTAGAATTTATTATTATAGTATCGGCCGTCTTGACGCGGAGATTCTCTCTCGATAAAAATTAAAATCTATGCAAATATATGGAATAGATTTGGCATCAGAAAAATTTGATGTAAGTTTTTTGGACAATGACGGTGTTGCAAAACACATCGTAGTAAAGAACGTCCGTCCTCAAATTGAGAAGTTCTTAGACAAACTCCCGCATGATTGTCGTATTGTTGCTGAGCATACCGGAGTATATGGAGATCTTCTTCTTAAACTGGCTGATATCCGAGGTATCTCCATAAGCTATGTCTCGGGGTATGAAATCAGACACAGCACAGGCTTGGTAAGAGGCAAGAGTGATCCGATTGATGCAGCTCGAATAAGAGAATACGGAGAGCGATATAAAGACAAGCTTGAGGATACTCATTTCCCATCCGAGACCATGTATGAACTTAAGGAATTGTATGCCACAAGGCGTCTGCTCGTACAGCAGCGTAAACAACTTCAGGCGATGCTTAAAGGTGATGATCATCGTCCCGATAAAAGCGTAACGGCTCAGAATATCAAACAGGAAATGATGCATCAGCTTAGTGCTCAAATTATTGCTCTTGAGAATAAAATGGAGGAGCTGATTGATAACGATGAAGAACTGTCAAAAACAGCTGCTATTACTCGAAGCGTTCCTGGAATAGGAGCAGTGACAACAACGGAGCTGATTATCAAGACTGATAATTTCAAACGTGTTAGTACAGCCAAAAAATGTGCCACTCTTGCAGGTATTGCGCCATTCCCTAATTCTACAGGCAAATCAGATAAAGGTTCACATATATCCCACATGGGAGATAGACAATTAAAAACACTCCTATTTTTATGTGCAAGATCTGCTGTCGTTCATTTTGAGAAAATGCGTATATATAAAATGAAGAAATACGATGTAGAACACAAACACATGTTCGTAGTTCTCAATAATGTAGCTAATCGCTTATTGAAGATACTATATTCGCTTATCAAGAAAGGCGAAATGTACAATCCAATGCATATACCGCAAGATCCAAGACTAAAGATGTCGGTTTAACATCCTTTTACATAAATTTCTATCAAAATTACTTGTATAGGTCAGAGTAAACGA
>JAIDRE010000161.1 GCA_029061925.1 Muribaculaceae bacterium
TCAATAACACCGGAATTAATCTTTTCACGAATCTCGTTTTTAATCGTAACAGAGTTATCCATCAACTGTTTAGCTTTGGTGTCAGAATCATAGACGGAGTAGCCAATCTTTCTCAAAATTTGGCTGACAACTGACTTACCTGAGCCTATTCCGCCTGTAATCGCTATGATTTTAACCTGATGCGACATTGTTTTATTGATGTTGCTCAATGAGATATTCAACGCTGTCGGTGTGAATTTCTACATTATGATATGCCGGTGGAATACCGCTGATTGTCAAAGGTAGTTTTGTGCCCGTTCGCTGAGAATAGTTGGCTGACACAATGAAGCGGGCTTCGTTTGAGTTATTGTAAATACTCATTGGCATAAGGAAGCTAACCTTGACCGACGATGGGAAGGTAACGATATTTTTGTTGCCGGGTGCATTTATAACTTCTACCGGAACTGTAATCTCTTTTGCAACAAGCGGTTCGACCGGAATGCGAACAGTAACGGTTGAAGGAATAGCAATCATGCCTTCGGGTGGTACAATTCTTACTTGAACGTGAGCAGTGTCATCAAGATATTCAGCATTGACCGGCTCGGTGTCAACAGTGCGGAGATTAGTTGGAATCTTAGAGGATGAGTAAAGGCGTACGGTGTCGATTTCTGCTTTAAGTTCGCCTGAAATAACTGATTGACCGGTTGTTGTGATGTCGCCTGTTATAACCTTAACTCTAACGATTTTACCGGGACGATGGGTATAGGGTATTACAACTGAGTCGGGTTTGAGCGCAACAACTGTGGCTTGACCAAAAATTCCACGGATAGCATTATTAATTTTAACAGGATTGATAATGATTCGCTCGTTTTTTGACTTTACGTCGTTAAAGTTAAACTGTACCGTCGGTGGTTTTCCCCATGCATATCTCATCAACGAGCTTCCTTTGTCTTTTAGCGACACGTTGAGGATGACAGGCTGGCTGGTGAGTAGGGTGACATCGCGAGGAACTTCGTTAAATTGAACCGGGAGTTCAAAGTCGCGTTGAAGCTCATCGTTCAATGCCATAAGAATCCAGAAGAATGTTGATATACCGACAAAAATAAGCAACGTCAGGAAGTTGCGACCTTTGACCGATTTGAAAAAATCAATCAAAGTTTTCTTTAAGTCCTTCAAATTCAGATTTAGATTCAGATTATTCAGATTCAACGGTTTCATTGATGAAAACAATTTAACTTTAAAATAAACCCCGAGTCGGCAGACCGTAAAAATGTCTGCTTCATCGGGTATTATAATGAGTTTTAGAGTTTGCCTTCAGTGTTTTCGGCAGCAGGTACATCGGCGGGAGCTGCATAGATAGATCCTTTATCGATGCGGATAGTTACGCCTGATGCAATTTCAAGAACAACATAGTTGTCTTTAATTGATTTGATTTTGCCATAGATACCACCGGCTGAAATTACGTTGTCACCGGCTTTAAGTCCGTCGCGGAATTTGCGAATCTCTTTTTGTTTTTTCTGCTGGGGACGAATCATCATAAAGTAGAAGATTGCGATAAGAGCCACAATCATAATGATTCCAGAAAAATCGGCTTTACCTCCTGTCTGAGTTTGGAGAAGAATGAAAAGTTGTTCCATAAGTTATTGGTATTAAAATTAATTATTCAATTTATTTGTTAATTTTACCCTCTTCTTTGAGCAGACGTATAACGTTGTACATCACGCCGTTAATAAATTGTCCGCTCTTGGGAGTTGAATAGCGGTTGGCAATTTCGATATATTCATTGAGGGTAACTGCAACCGGTATTGCGGGGAAATTGATGAGCTCGGCAATGATAGCGTCCATAATAACTATATCCATAAATGCCAAACGTTCGGTATCCCACTGTTTTTCGTTGATAAACTTGTCTATATATGTGCGATACAGATCGCGGTTATTTATTGCATCAACAAAAAGGGTTGGTCCAAATTGTGCATCTTCCTCATCTTTATATTTGGGGAGGAATCCGGGCGAGTCATTGCCTGCTGTTGCCCATTGTTTGATTGTCTTTGCAACAAATGTTCCCATTATATCGAGGTCATCGTTCCAGAAAACTGATTTAGCCTCAAGGGTTTCGGCAAGTTCGTCTGAAGGGAGTATGATGTTTCTGAGAATATTACGCCAAAGTTCACAGTCAGCTGCGAAGTCGGGCTGAGGACCATCCATATATTCCTGATAGATATCTGAAGATATGATTGAATCGAGCAGATCGCGAACAAGATAGACGTCGTTATCCCAACTGTTAAGTTCTGATTTGGCTGCTTCCTGAAGAATTTTGCTACCTTTTAGAGCCTCGATGAATTTGTTATCAACAAATCTCATATTGGGGTTAAGTTCCTGGGCTGACGGTAAATATTTTTCTTTAGCCGAGTCGATGCGACGGGCTTGCTCGCGTGTAATATTAATCATCAGCAGGAATAGCGAGTGGTATAGATCGTAAGCAGTTGAAAGTGCCTGATCGAGCGAATTACGCGCATACATCATTGTCGATTTTGTATCGGTAAACTCGCGCAAAGTTTGGTCAAGCATTGAAACTGCGTTGTCAAAACCTACACCTGTAAAATCTTCGCTTTGACGGGCTGCCTCTTTCAGCCCTTGGTCATTCACAAAAATTGTTTTGATGATGACCGACCAAAACTTAACGTCATCAGACAATTCTGCTTTTTTGATTTTTGAATAATCGGCAAATGCAGCAGAGTCAATTATACGTTGATATAAAGCGGGGAGGGCAGTGCTATATTTTTGAAT
>JAIDRE010000162.1 GCA_029061925.1 Muribaculaceae bacterium
TTTTTTTACCGGGTCAACATCATAATAGATGATTGACCTTTTTACGTCATTTGACATTAGTATCAGCGAGTTAACTGTATCTCGGAGCAATGTTTTCACTTTAACCATCGACGCATTGACTTCAACCTTGAGCATTATTCGACGGATATACAGCGATTGCACTCGGCTCACGGACGGCTCATCGGGACCATTCACACGATTACCCAGCAGTTCGCGCAGTCGGTCGGCAAGCTGTTTTGCCGCAAAATTGACCGATTTATAGTCGCGGTTTTTGATATAGATATTGATGATTCGGGTAAACGGCGGGTAGAAATATTGTTTGCGTTCCTCAATTTCGCTATCATAAAATGCCTTATAGTCGTGTTGTTTAATATACTCAAGCATCGGGTGGTTAGGTTGGTATGTTTGAATTACTACTTCGCCCTTTACATCGCCACGACGACCGGCACGACCTGCAACCTGTTCAAGCATATTGAACGCTCGTTCTGAAGCTCTGAAATCGGGTAGATTGATTTGAGCATCGGCATTCATTACAGCCACAACGCTGACATTGTCAAAGTCGAGACCTTTTGTAACCATCTGGGTTCCAACAAGAATATCGGCATTGCCTTCTGAAAACTCATTGATTATGCGTTGATGACCATCTTTGTTGCGGGTTGTATCGAGGTCCATTCTCAACACTCGTGCATTGTCAAATATCTCATTTACAGAACTTTCAATGCGTTCGGTTCCATAGCCGAATATTTCGATGCGGGCTTCGCCACATTGCGGACAAATTGTCGGAATCGTCCGTGTCGCCCCACAATAGTGGCACACCAACTGACCGGTAGAGCGATGCACGGTCATTGAAACGTCGCAGAAGTCACATTTGGGAATCCAGGCACACGCCGTACATCTTGCAATCGGAGCAAATCCACGGCGATTCTGGAACATAATTGCCTGATGTTTCTCTGAGATAGCCTTATTAATCTTTGAGATTGTCGATATTGCCATCGGACCTCTCATTTCGTTGTTCCGTCGGGCTGCCGTGAGGTCGGTAATCGTAATCTCAGGCAAGACTGACGAGCCAAATCGTTCGGTCAATGAAACCAGTCCAAACTTTCCGTTTAAAGACTTATAATAGCTTTCAATAGAGGGAGTTGCACTTCCCAATAGCGTTTTTGCGCCATGGAGGGAGGCGAGTACGATTGCCGCATCACGGGCGTTATATCGTGGAGCCGGATCAACCTGTTTGTAAGCCGGCTCATGTTCCTCGTCAACGATTACCAATCCGAGCTGACGGAACGGCAAAAATACGGCAGAACGTGCGCCGATGACAACACACGGGTCTTGATTGGCAAGCAATCTGTTCCAAATGTCAACACGTTCACTATCAGTGAATTTTGAGTGATAAATCAAGACTTTTTTACCGAATACATCCTGCAGTCGCGATGTCAGCTGAGTTGTCAATGCAATTTCGGGCACAAGAAAGAAAGCACGCGATCCTTGACGTAAAACGTAGTCAATCAAATGAATATAAATCTCGGTTTTACCGCTTGAAGTAACGCCGTGGAGCAACGTTACGTCGTGATTATACCACGATGTGTGAATCTCGTCAAGTGCTTTTGCCTGAGCATCACTTAGTTTTGGCAATATTCCCGAAGGCGAATCAATGAAGTCAAATCGGTTGATCTTCGTTTTTTCAATAGTGAAAATCCCCTTTTTGACCATTGTCATCAATGTTGAGTCGGTAGTTGACTCAGAGCGGTTTAACAGTGCCTCCTTGCTCACACGACGGGGTGACGCTCCGAGCGTTTCGGCTCGTGACAATTCAAGATAGGAGAGTATCAATGACTCCTGACGCTTTTGTTTGGCAGCCATTTTGAACGCTTCGGTCTGGTCAACCGCAAGTTTTACAAAGTTGACAGTCCTGGCATGATAGCGTTCGACAAGTTTCTCGGCTACCGATGCTGCTCCAAGCGTTATAAGTCGGTCAACAGCAGTGGTAATATTATTGATTCCTGTTTTTTTTTGAAGCTGGTCAAGAGTGGTTGAGCCAGCAATTTTGATTTCGGCAAGCAAATTTTTGTCATTCTCGTTGAGCGACAACGTTTCGTCAATCTCAAATTCGGGCGACGCGGTGACGGTTGTTGTGCTCTCAATTTTCAATGCTGCCGGCAATGCCGCTTTCATAACATCGCCGATTGAACACAGATAATAATCAGCCATCCAGTTCCAGAATTTAAGTTGCGGATGACATAGAACAGGCTTTGTATCAAGCACCTGAACAATTTCCTTTGGCTCAACCTTGTCAGGCGCCTTAACCGGGAAACCGACAACAATAGCTGTGTAGAATTTCTTTTGACCGAAAGGCACAATGACCCTCGAACCGACTGCAATATTCTCATTTTGCAGCAGTTCGGGAACCGCGTATGTAAATGTTGCATTCAGCGGCAGGGGTACTATGACTTCGAGCAATCGTTTCATTGGTAACACAAAATTACAATCTTTTTAGAGAAAAATCAAATCTAAAATAACACTACATTGTCCGCAGGTATCCGCTTTTAGTATCCGAAAACGGACAATGTGTCCGATATCGGACACTGCTCAAAATATGATTTATTCTGATATACAGCGATTTACATTTTTGGCACGCTTTATGTTATAGATTTTGGCATAAACACTAAAACAAAAATTAAAAATATAAATGGACAGAGAAATTCCACAATCAGAAATTCAACGACGCCGCCGACTGACCTATATTAAAATCGGTGGGGGAGTCATTGCTGCGATTATCCTGATAATCATACTTGCCGTGTCTTTGCAAAAGACCGTAAAACGTAGCGACATAACAATCTCCGACGTTACTGTCGGACTCATTGAGGCGACCGTCAACGCTCAGGGTGAAGTTGTTCCGTCGTTTGAAGAAATCATCAACTCTCCAATTTCGACCCGCATTGTCGAGGTCTATAAACACGAAGGCGACACTGTCTCAAACGGCACACCACTACTCTTGCTCGACTTGCAATCGGCTTCCACTCAAATTGATAAGCTTCTTGATGAACGCCAGATGAAACATTATGAGCTGGAACAGACCCGCTTGAACAATCACACCTATCTTTCAAATCTCGAAATGCAGATTCAGGTTACAGAGATGGATGTCAACCGTAAACTTGTCGAGGTCGAGAACGAACGTCGCCTCGACTCGCTCGGCTCCGGTACCGGCGACCGTGTTCGCCAAGCCGAACTTGCTTATAACACCGGTTGTCTTGAACTTTCGCAACTTCGCCAACAACTTGCAAACGAACGTTCTGTACGCGATGCCTCATATCGAATGAAAGAACTTGAGATGTCTATTTTTGAGAAAAATCTTCAGGAACAGCGTCGAATTTTTGAAGATGCACAAATACGCTCACCGCGTGCTGCAACCCTCACATATATTAATACCAATATCGGACAGCAAATTTCAGCCGGTGAGAAAATTGCCGTAATCAGCGACCTCTCTAACTTCAAAATCAATGCTGAAATTGCCGATTCATATAGCGGTCTTGTCAATCCGGGAACTAAAGCCGACTTCCGCATCGGGCGCCGTTCGTTTTCAGGACGTATCGGCAACATCACTCCTCAGTCAAAAAATGGTGTAACCGGCTTTACAATCATCCCTGACAATCAGGAATCATTTTTCCGTCCCGGTCAAAAAGCCGAAGTATTTGTAGTTACAAGTGTTGAAGAGGAAGTTGTCCGCATTCCCTACGGTCCATATTACAAAGGTCCTGACGAATACGAGTTATTCGTTCTTGACTCTGACAATACGCTTGTCAAACGCAAAGTCTCTCTTGGTCAGGGTAATTATCAGTGGATCAAAGTAGAATCAGGACTCAAGCCCGGCGACCGCGTCGTTACATCTGACATGAACGCCTTTGCTAAAAGTAATAAATTGAAAATCAAATAATAAAAACATATAAATCTATCATTATGTCAATCATTACACTCAAAAACATCGAGAAAATCTTTCGTACCGATGAAATCGAGACTTTAGCTCTTGAAAACGTGAATATCGAAATTAATAAAGGCGAATTTGTCAGCATTATGGGACCTTCGGGTTGTGGCAAATCAACGCTTCTCAATATTATCGGTCTGCTTGATACACCGACTCGTGGCACTGTTTCAATCAACGACATCGAAACATCAACGCTCAACGATGCCGCTAAAGCACATTTCCGTAACGCCAATCTCGGTTTCGTGTTCCAGAGCTTCCATCTTATTCCTTCGCTTAATGTCAGCGATAATGTCGAACTCCCGCTCATCTATCGCAAAGGTGTGAGCGATTCAGAGCGCAAACGTCTTGTTTCTGAAGTGCTTGACAAAGTCGGTTTGTCTCATCGTAAAAAACACATGCCCTCACAGCTTTCGGGTGGTCAGTGCCAGCGTGTGGCAATCGCTCGTGCAATTGTAGGTAATCCCGAGATAATCCTTGCCGACGAACCAACCGGTAATCTTGACTCTAAAATGGGTGCCGAAGTAATGGATATTCTCCACAATCTCAACAAAGTTGACGGTCGTACTATTGTCATGGTTACACACAACGAACAACAGGCAACCCAAACCGACCGCATTCTTCGTTTCTTTGACGGACGTCAAGTTCAGTAATCCTCTCCGATTCAATTCATTATTAAAACTACTGAAAATGAAAGCAATAAAACAAATATTATATGATTTCCGTCATCAATCGGTCATCTCGTGGGTTACGCTGTTGGGCACAATGCTCGCCGTTTTCCTCATTATGATTGTCGTGATGATGCAACAAATTCAAATCGCTCCTTTTGCACCTGAAAGCAATCGAGACCGCACACTTTATGGACGTTGGATGGCTATAAAATTTAGTGAAGAGAATACGTCGTCAAGTACATTGACCTATTCTATAGCCAAACAAATATATGATTCCCTTCCAAATGTCGAAGTAACTTCATATGCAGCTCATGATCTCGACAAACTTATTGTATCAACAAAAGGAAAACTTCCTAAAGTTGTTGATATTAAGAAATCTGATGATCAATATTGGAAAATATTCAATCATTCATTTATTAATGGTAATCCTTTTGACAAAGCACAATATGAGGCGAATATGAAAGTTACCGTTATAACTGAAAGTTTGGCTCGTGACCTTTTTGAAACAGCCGATGTTGTTGATCAAGAAATAATGATTGATCATCTTCCTTATAAAATTATAGGTGTTATCAAAGATGTTTCCTCTCTCGCTACTGAAGCATACGGTCAAGTCTTTATTCCTCTTTCTGATGATGATAAAAAATCAGATGGTTATTGGGATGGTAATATAATGGTTTATCTTCTTGCAAAGACACCTGAAGATATTCCGGCTATCAGAAGCGAAGTCGAGCGCCGTTATACGGTTCTTAATACACAGGATAGGGGTGATGGTTCTCAATTTGTTTATAATCAGCAACCTTTCACTCCTGAAATGCGAGTAAATGAACAAGGTTCTAATAATCCTCCTTCACATGAACAAGCACGAAAAACAAGATATTTTATCTTTACACTGTTGCTTATTGTTCCGGCTATTAATCTTAGTTCTATGACTCAAAGTCGTCTGCGCCGTCGCATTGGTGAATTTGGTGTCCGCCGAGCCTTTGGATGTACTCGTAGCAAAATTATTTCAGACCTATTAACCGAGAATTTCATTTTAACTCTTGCCGGTGGTCTAATCGGATTGATTTTAAGTATTACGTTTATCTTCCTGTTTTCCGACATTATATTTGTGTCATCTTTTGATGAGCGAAGTGCTGCGTCCATGTATGTCACTCTCGAAATGGTATTCAATTTACCAATATTTTTATGGACACTTTTCTTCTGCTTGGTCCTTAACGTATTAAGTGCCGGGATACCTGCATGGCGTGCAAGTCGTGTCAATCCGGTAGTGGCTATTAATATGGGTAACAAATAATTATCAACTCCACAAAAAAATAAAAGAATGAAACGCAAATTATTAAAACAGATGCTAACAGATTGGCGAAGCAATATTTGGCTCGTTGTGGAGCTGATAATTGTTGGTTCGGCTATGGCTGGAATTATGGCAATCTTATTCTATATATTAAATATAAGGCTCATGCCTTCAGGTTATGAAGTTAACGATACATACGTTATAAGCCTTGACAGAATTGGCAAAAACAGTCCCGAATATATTGATGATAGTTCTCCGATTGATGATGTCGTTTTTGAGTTAATGACACGTGTTCGTGCATTACCCGAAGTTGAACTTCTTGGGTATGGTTTCAATGCTATGCCTTTTAACTATAGTTTTGCAGGAAATGCAATTACAAGTATTGAGAGAAACGACACTGTCAATTTCTCAAGACTGAATACACGTAATGTTAGCCCTGAAATACCTAAAATTTTAAACTTGAAGGGTTTAAATGGCGAGACACCTGAACAGTTAGCTCAAACGATTGAAAAAGGTGAAATTATCATTACAAATGTAGTTAGTTCTAAAAAAGGAAACAAGCCATTAGACTGTATCGGTCGTGATTTCATTTTTACTTATTCAAAAGATTCTATTCCATTTAAACTTGGAGCCGTTATCCCGGCGGTTAAACGTGTTGATTTTGAAACACCCGGTACAACATTATTTATCCCTTACGAAAAAATGGGATTTAAACTTAGATATCTTGGAGAATTTTATGTCAAAATAAGACGTGGTTCTGACAAAGAATTTTTAAGGCAGATTATCGAAAATCCTGAGCGATGGCACGTCGGAAATAGGTGTATTTCTGAAGTTATTTCAGTAGAAAACTTAAGAAAAGATGCCAATCGCTCACAAAATCAGACAATTGCCGGAATGATTATATGTTGCTCATTCCTTTTGATTTCGATATTCTTGGGGTTGCTTGGAACATTCTGGTTCCGTACCGGTCAACGTACTGTTGAAATCGCTATCAGAATGGTTAATGGTGCAACACGCCGTCAAATTTTCACCAGATTAGTAACTGAAGGTATTATTTTATGGTCAGCAGCATTAATTTTCATCGGACTTTTGATGTTTGTGGTGTTTAAATTTGACCTGTTGTCTGAGGTAATCTATGCCGAAATGACAAAATCAATTATCTATGGAACAATAATTTCTATTGTTTCGCTCTTGATAATGATTATTGCAGGAATATTCTTCCCGGCACGTCGTGCTACCAAAATTAAACCTGCCATTGCTCTCAAAGACGAATAATATAAAATGATAAACAAGCTTCTTAATTTGATTCTTCTGACAACCACTTTTGCTGCCTTCGGGCAGCAAAAGGTGGCACTGTCACTTGATGATGCTATCGCCAGGGCTCGCCTTAAAAGCGTTGATGCCGAGGTAGCTCTCGGTGAACTCCGCAGTGCCTACTGGGAATATCGCACCTATCGTGCCGACCTTCTCCCTGAGGTAAATTTTGACGCAACCGTCCCTTCATATCATAAGCAATATTCAACCTATATGAATGATGAAGGCAACTATTCGTTTGTTCAAAATAACAATCTTCAAATTGACGGTCAGTTATCGGTTGATCAAAAAATTTGGTTTACGGGCGGTACAATTTCGTTAACATCTCAGCTCGATTTCCTAAGACAACTCGACGGAATAAAGTATAATCGTTTTATGACCGTGCCGGTTGCCTTGACATTAAATCAACCTATTTTTGGAGTCAATACCGTTAAGTGGAACCGTAAGATTGAACCTGTCCGCTATTCCGAAGCAAAGGCAAAGTTTCTCAGTGCTACTGAGGAAGTTGCCATGAAGGCTGTGAACTATTACTTTAACCTTTTGATGTCACGCGAAAACCTTTCAATCGCTATGCAAAATCATGAGAATGCCCAACGTTTGTACCAGGTTGCCGTTGAAAAACGCAATATGGGGCAAATCAGCAAAAATGATCTTTTGCAGATGGAACTTAATCTATTGAATGCCAAGAGTGATTTAACTGAATGTCAGAGCAATGTCAAAAGCAATATGTTCACGCTCCGTTCTTTTCTCGATTTTAGCGAGGATGTTGATATTGAGCCCGAAGTGCCATCAGCTGTCCCCAATGTTGATATCACTTTTGACGATGCGCTCAACCGTGCTTTGACCAATAACAAATTCTCTAAAAATTTGCGCCGTCGCCAACTCGAAGCCGAATATCAGGTTGCTCAAGCCAAAGGAAACATGCGACAGATATCTTTGTTTGCTCAGATCGGTTTTACAGGTGCCGATCACGACATTTCTCCTGCCTATTCAAATTTGAGAAGCAATCAGATTGTTGAACTCGGTGTCAAAATCCCGCTGATTGACTGGGGGAAACGCCGTGGAGCCGTAAAAACCGCCCAATCAAACCAACGTGTTGTTGAAAGCCGTCTGCGTCAGGAAACAATGAATTTCAATCAAGATTTGTTTGTATTGGTTGAACGTTTCACCAACCAGCGCGAGCAGCTCAACATTGCCCAACGTGCCGACACTATCGCTACACAACGCTATCTTACTAATGTTGAAACATATCTTATCGGTAAAATTTCAACTCTCGATTTGAATGACTCTCAGGTAAAAAAAGATGAAAGCCGCCAGCAATATGTCAACGAGCTTTATCGTTTTTGGTATTATTACTATCAGCTAAGAAGCCTTACTCTTTGGGATTATGCCAAAAACACCGGCATTGATGCTGATATTGAGAGAATTGTGCACGATTAGTTGCGTCTGATATATCGAGCCAGACCATAGAGATAACGGCGGAATCCGGGGCGGTAGCCGAGCAGGCGGTCAAACCATGCTATATGGTTTGATGCAAATTTTACAGCCATTCCGACATAGATCATCGCTAAAAGTGTTCCGACTCCGACAACATTCCATTTCCATTCGCCAAAGAAAATGTAGCATGATGTAACGGCGAGAACAACGAGAGTGATGTCGATAAAAATTTTGACACGGGCAAACGGGCGACCCGTCACACGGCTGATTGCGATTGGTAAACCCTCGCCGGGCATTGTGATTGATCCACATCTGACTTCAAAAGCGATTCCGATTGCCATAACCGTACACCCGGCAAGCTGAGTAATGATTTTATGAGTTAGATTGGCAGGAATTATATTGGCAGTCAAAGCCATATTCATGTCGATCAATGCTCCGAAAACTATACCGATTACAAGTTGAAGTAGCTGTATCGGCTGAAATTTGCGTCGTAGCACAATTACTTGTCCCACAACGAGTAAAATGTTAAGAATATTGGTGTATGTGCCGAGCGACAATGACGGAACCATATTTTCTTGTCCGGCAATCGTAAATGCCAACGGGCACGATGAAATCACACTGCTTCCCAAGTCTGACCTTACGCATAGCGCTACGCCTAAGGTCATTATTGTCAATGAAATCAGCAACATAAAGTGTTGCCATAAAAATCCGATAATTCTTTCTTTAGATAATGTTTTTTTATTTGTAGTCATGTATATATAAATTCATGAAATTCAACTACTTCCCACGTTTAATCAAATTGCGTCTCAATAGCCATATTATAAACAAAGTCACTGCTATTGTTCCGAAATAAAAGAGTGGAGAATATTCGCCTGACTGGAAACGTGGAAATCCTATTCCTGCCATTATCGCAAGATAAACAACGAGAATTAATGGGATAAGTGTTGACTTCTTCATAAATTGGCAGTTAGTTTTCTACTGAACTTATCTCAGGTTCAGGAGCAATATAAGGGCACGTTTTCGGGTCAAAAAGACCTTCATTCAGGTAGTTGTAAATTTTTAGACAAGCCCATGCATCTAAAGCCGCATAAGCCTGTTGAGCTTCGGTCAAAACATCTGCTTCCCAGTTGGTTAGACGCTGTGTTTTAGAAATTCTTTCGTTAAAAATGATAGCAAAAATCTTTTGAAGACTGTTGTCGGCTATCTCAAAGTTTTTTACATGAGATTGCAGCTCGATAAAGCCTGCCGGTTCGATTGGTTCGAGTCGGTTCAGTGCGTGAAAATCATCTTTAATTGATAGTCCGACCTTAACTATTGACTCATTACACAAAAATTTTCTGAGTTCTTCAAAAAGTCCGAGATGATTGAGACGAAAAAGAAAACATTCGTCGGGTGTAGAAAGTTGTAACAAAGCGACTTTGTGAACTTGTCCCTTTTTAAAAGAGGGACGTGTCTCGGTGTCAAACCCGACAATAGATTGTTTGTTGAGATATGTCATTGCCGCGCGTGCATCACTCATCGTGTTGATTAATATAGCACGCCCGCTGTATGATCTTACAGGTAGTTGGGTTATTTGTTCTTTAGTTATACTTAGCATTTTTATGCTGATTTATTTGTTATAAACGGGGACAAACAGCAGTTCGGTCTCCGGATAATGTTTAGCAAGATACCTTTTTATAAATCCCTGAGTATCTTCTGAAATAATTTTGTCATTATCAAGATGTTGACTATACAAAACGTATGGAACATCTATGTTGCGGGCTGCCAGAGCCTCTAATGAGAGTATCGTATGATTTATCGATCCTAATTTGCCGTTTGTAACGAGTGCTACCGGTAGTTTTCGGCTTGAAACATAGTCAATTGTGAAGAAATCATCGGCAAGGGGCACCATTAATCCGCCCGCACCTTCAATCAACACCACATCATAACGATCAGTGAGGATTTTAGTTGACCGGTCAATCAGATTAACATCGATTTCTTTACCGTCAATACGAGCGGCAAGTTGAGCCGATGCCGGATAGGTAAAAATAATCGGGGCTGTCACTTTCTCGTTATCCTCGGGCAACATTTCAATACCCATCAAACGACGGTGAGCGACTATATCTTCCGACTCATCGGTGTTACCGGTCTGAATAAACTTCTGGGTGATAACACTTTTCCCCTCGTCCATAAATTTACGGGCGAGCCAGGCTGTAGCGTATGTCTTACCGGCATCAGTATCAATGCCGCTTATAAATATCTTGTTCATTGTTTTATAATTGTCATGTATAATGGACGATAGGTGAGATGCGGATTATCCTCAAAATATGAAAGTATTCGTCGCGTATGTCCCGGCAGAGTAGGAGTGCCAACGGCGTTAACACCGGTTTCTTTAATATGGCTAAGCAACTGACGGCTATTGGCAAACTCGATTTTAAACTCATCAGTGATTAAATCAACAATAGTCAACCCGGCGGGTACGATTGACTTTAAATATTCTGAAGTCGGATAGGTTAACGACCTGTCAGACGCTTCTTTAAGCTCGGCAAATGTACCTTCGGCAAATGTCGCTATAGCCGCAACACCTCCGGGCTTTAAAATTCGTTCTACGTTCTTGAAAAATCTATGTAAATCGTTGAACCATTGTATGGTTGACGCTGATACAATTGCATCAAACGTATTATCTTCCAACGATTCGAGATAACGCTCGGCGTCGTCGCAAACCAGCTTTCCGAGATATTTGAATCCTTTTTTATCGTGAATATCAGCGAGAGTTGTTGTATCAATAAGGTCAACAGCAACCGACTGATTACTAATATTATGAGTTATATATCCACGTGTTAGAAATCCGGTGCCGATTCCCAGTTCAAGCACTTTTTTACCTGAAATATCTTGAATTGAACTCCAGAGTTCGTTAAGTCTGACAGCTATTGCCCGTTGAATCGATGCGTGAGACTCGTAGTACTCTACATTTTCAGAGAATCGTTTGGCTACTAACTGTTTATCAATGATGTCATTCTCGATAATCTTGCTAAAATCAACGTAATGACGACCATCCTTAATCATTTCAACACGAGTTTTGCTTTCCCATGCTTTGGCTTGACTTTTCGGAGGGAAAATAGCATCACATTCCGAGATATAAGCCTTTTTCCAAGCCGAGTTGGTCGAACTATCAATAGTGCTGAAAAGTTTAAGTTCCTTTCTTAAATCGTCGAGTGTTCGAGAGGGTAGTGGTAAGTTTTCAAGCCCTGTTGATTGATAGAATTTAGCCATGTTAGGCTCAGATAACATTCTGAGTGTCAGGTTGTGATACCTTTCGGGTATGCCGGTCTCATTGTTGACCGGAGTCGGTGTGCCGTTAATGGCAATTCGGCAAACGACCTTGGGACTGTCTGATATACGGTCGGCAATAGCAACACCGTATGACCACGCAATCACCGAAACTTCCTGATAGTCAGATATCAACTCATCAAAAACAGAGCGTGCTTTTTCGATTGATTCATAATGATAACCGACAGCAATATCAAAGCCGGGCTTTTGTAACCCTAACGCCTCAAATGGAGTCGGATCCATAGCCCAGCCAAGGAATATAAATATCAGTTGGCGGTTATCTTGATTATGACTTATCAATCGGTAATGCATTTCAGTGCTTTTGATAATTTTAAAATTTCATCGGGATGCATCGAGGCTGACAGGCTGATTCTCAAGCGCTCTGTACCTGCCGGAACTGTCGGTGTTCTGATTGGCAATACCAACAAGCCGTCTTCACGCAGTTTTTTTGATGCTTCGACCGTTTTCTGAGCATCCCCGATTATGAGTGCCCTGATGTGGCTTGGCTTGTCGGGAACTCCGCCTTTGAGTTGTGACAGCGTTTTATGAAGTAAATCGACATAAGTTTTAAGTGACAATCGTCGATCATCAGCCGCAAGCATTTCATTCAACATAATCTTTGTCCATAAAGCCGAGATAGGGGGGAGCGATGTTGAAAAAATGAGACTACGCGACTTGTTGACAAGGAATTGCTTAATATCAGGCGATGTAACCACACAAGCTCCGTATGATGCAAGGGCTTTGCCAAATGTCATTACTATAATGTCAAATGCCTTTGGATTAACGGTTCCCATAGCCATTCCGAGTCCTTTCGGACCTGAAACGCCAAAAGCGTGCGCTTCATCAACATATAAAATGATTTCGGGATATTTCTCTTTCAATTCGACCAAACGATTCATGTCGGGAGAATCGCCGTCCATGCTATAGACGCTCTCGACAATCACAACAATCCGGTGTCCGCAGCCATAATTCTGCTTAATCATTGTCTCAAGCATGTCCAAATCGTTGTGATTAAATCTCATCAATTTGGCTCGTGACAACAATACGCCGTCAATTATGCTTGCATGAACAAGTCGATCGGCAATTACGATAGTCGATCGGTCGGCAATAGCAGAAATGATTCCGACATTTGCGTGATAACCGCTGTTATATAACAGGGCGTCACGCTGGTACAACGATGCGAGTTCGTTCTCCAAGTCGTTGTATTCGTGCTGAATACCGGCAAGTAGTCGGGATGCCGACGATGTCATCGGTGCATCCTTCAACTCGGGATAACGCGAAATCATCATCTCGGTTGAGATAGATGCAAGTCCGAGATAATCGTTAGTTGAAAAATCAATAATGTTTTCCAATCTGCGATCTTCGGGGATTTTTCTCAGATTGCCCGACGCCGACAAGTTGTCAAGAACTTCACTTACATTCATCTTATGCCGGCGAAATTATCTGCAACATTTGACGACACAAGGTTGTCAGCTGTTCATCATTTACGATATATGGCGGCATAATATAGACATTTTTTCCAAATGGTCTGACCCATATTCCTCGGGCAACACACTCTTTCTGAAATTCACCTACATTAACCGGTTCTCTCATTTCGACCACGCCAATTGCTCCGAGCACACGAACATCGGCAACATTCTCAAATTTGGCCGCCGGAGCAAGTTCACGTTCCATAACCTCACTGATATGGTCGATAACCGACTTCATATCCCGGCTATTCAAAAGGTCGATTGAAGCAATGCCGATTGCACACGCCAACGGGTTACCCATAAATGTCGGACCGTGCATCATCACGCCAGCCTCGCCGTTTGAAATCGTATCAGCGACTTCGCGGGTAGTGAGAACTGCGCTCGATGTTAAATATCCGGCTGTCAATCCTTTCCCGATGCACATTATATCGGGCTCAACACCTGCATGTTCCCATGCAAATGGTCGTCCGGTGCGCCAAAATCCGGTTGCTATCTCGTCAAAAATCAAATAGATACCATATTTATTACAGATGCGACGCGCTTCTCGGAGATATTGTGGATGATAAAACCACATTCCGCCCGCACCCTGAACTATAGGTTCGAGAATCAGACCTGCAATTTCATCGTGATGTTTCTCGATACATTCCTCTAACGGCTTGATATCTTCGGGATTCCATTCGCCGTCAAATCGGCTTTTAGGTTGCGGAACAAAGAATCGGACGGGGAGGGCAGGACCGAAAGCACCGTGCATACCGGTTACAGGGTCGCACACGCTCATTGCATTCCACGTATCTCCGTGATAACCGGAACGGATGGTGACGAAGTTACTTTTTTTATGCGATCCGCTTTTTGAAATAGCGGCTTGTATAGCCATTTTCATTGCAACTTCAACAGCCACCGAACCCGAATCGGCATAAAATATATTATTCATCGATGGGGGAGCCATCGCCAACAATCGCTTGCCAAGTTCGATTGCCGGCTCGTGGGTGAGTCCGCCAAACATAACGTGGCTCATCTTATGCAGCTGAGTCTCAACAGCATTATTGATTGTCGGATTATTGTAACCATGAATTACGCACCACCACGACGACATTCCGTCAATCAGGCGCGTCCCGTCGCTAAGTGTGATATAAACACCGTCGGCTCGATCGACTTTGTAAGTCGGTAATGGGTTGACGGTTGATGTATATGGGTGCCAAAGATGTTCTCTGTCCCACTGGTCATGGAGCAAATCATCGTGGCTGTTTGTGTTGTCTTTATTCATTGTAACGAATATGTTTTTGATGTGCAAAATTACGAAATTATCACGACATATAAAAGGTTTGATTTTACTTCTCGACCCTCTTTCACATTAATTAAACTATAAATCAGCCGACTTATTTCACAGAAAATGTAGAAAAATGACCAATTTATTTGGCTGAACGATTAAAAAAGAGTAATTTCGCAGACAATTTGTAATCTATAAGACAATTTTGAAAACCAGAGACCGTCTCATAGAAGTAGCACGTCAACTCTTTTTATTAAAGGGAATTGAGAATACGACAATCAGCGATATAGCCATTGCTTCAGAAAATGGCCGTAGAACTATTTACACCTATTTTAAAAGTAAATCAGAGATTTATAACGCTGTCGTCGAGCGCGAAAGCGAAGCTCATGTCTCAGAACTCCGTCAAATTGTCGATGCCGATTTACAACCCGACGAGAAACTCCGTCAGTTCCTTCATAAATCGGTTGACCTGTTGATTGAGGCTCCCCTTCATCGCGACACGTTGTCGGCATGGCTGACCCTCCCGTTCACATTCTCGCGTAACGACAAAATCAAGTCGGCTGCCAGTGCCAAAGAAGCCCTGTTGCTTGAACGGATATTCCGCGAAGGACAACTCGACGGTCGCTTTGATACCGAACAGTGCAAACGTGCGACAACAATTTTCCCGATGCTGATGAGCGCTTCGGCTGATGCAGTTCAAAAAAACAACCGGTTGACATCTCAGGCTGACGAACTCGTCAATTTTATGGTCAATTCAGTTTTGATAAAGAAAAATTAGAATAAATAAATCATTAATTAATAAAGAAAGATTCAAATATGAAACTTCTCGAAGGTAAAACAGCTCTCATCACCGGTGCAGCTCGTGGTATCGGTAAAGCTATCGCTCTTAAATTTGCGTCAGAAGGTGCTAACATCGCTTTCACTGACATTGTAATTGACGAAAACGGTAAAGCTACCGAAGCTGAAATCGCAGCTTTAGGCGTTAAAGCTAAAGGTTATGCTTCTGATGCTTCTAACTTTGAGGCTACAAAAGAAGTTATCGCTGAAATTCAAAAAGATTTCGGTCGCATCGATATCCTTGTTAACAATGCAGGTATCACTAAAGACGGTCTTATGCTCCGCATGAGCGAAGAACAGTGGGATCGCGTTATCAACATCAACTTGAAAAGCGCATTCAACTTCACCCGTAACGTTCTTCCCGTAATGTTCAGCCAGCGTTCAGGTTCAATCATCAACATGGCTTCTGTTGTTGGTGTTCACGGTAACGCAGGTCAGGCTAACTACGCTGCTTCTAAAGCAGGTATGATTGCTTTGGCTAAAAGTATCGCTCAGGAAATGGGACCCCGTGGCATCCGTGCTAACGCTATTGCTCCCGGATTTATCGAAACTGCTATGACTGCAGCTCTTTCTGACGAAATCCGTGAAGAATGGAAAAAGAAAATTCCTTTGCGTCGCGGTGGTAAACCCGAAGATATCGCTGACGTTGCAACATTCCTTGCTTCTGACCTCGCAAGCTATGTTACCGGTCAGGTTATCCAGGTTGATGGTGGTATGAATATGTAATCATCTCTATCATAAAACAATAAACGTCGGGTAGTGGAAATCTCCATTATTCGGCGTTTATCTTTTTATTACATAAAATTTGATGCAATTCTTTTTGCAACATATCATTTTTTTTGTACTTTTGCATCGATGAATAATATTGCGCGTCATATCGAGTATCTTTTACAGAGGAACGACTGTGTGGTTGTTCCCCGTCTCGGTGCGTTTATTATTCGTCACATTGATGCTCATTATGACAGCATTAGACGCCAATTCATCCCCCCGGCAGCTACCGTAATTTTCAACCCCGAGCTAGACCACAACGACGGAATGCTTGCTAAATCAATCGCTCGTGCCGGTTCTATCTCATACGACGAAGCGCTTCAACAAGTGAATGATCAGGTAGCAAATCTCAAAGAAACACTGAAAAACGAAGGTCACGCCGACCTCGGTTCGATCGGAACTTTCACTTTAGAGGGTAAACGACGTATATTTACTCCTAAAAATAAATATTCAATCGTCCATACTCTCGCATCGTTCGCTCCCATAGCTGTCACCACAGTCCAGATGAGAGCCGATGACGCCAAAGATTCATCAAACCGATCTATTTCGAGAGCGTTCATCCTCCGTTTAGACAATCTTTTCCGCGTGGCAGCTTCTGTTATCCTGATTCTTTTTGCCGGACTGCTTTGTTCAACACCTATCACTGTTGACAACGCAAATATCACCTACGCATCAGTCTATCCGGCAGTTACTGAAGCTGAATATCCCGTAGCGGCGATTGATGAGCCTGAAATTGACCTTTTAATTGCTGATGTTGACGAAACTCCAAATGTCAATGTTGATGATGTTGATTCAAACGATGATTTCATCAGATTTGATTCATCTGATCCCTACATTCTTGTGGTTGGTTCGTTTGACTCCTATGCAAAAGCAAAGAAATTCATGGCATTAAAATCAAATAAAGATTACAAGATGTCGGTCGTCGATATGAACGGAAAATTCAGAGTTTACGCTGCTACCGGTAAATCAAAAGAAGATGCCGAGTTAGCTCTTAACGACAGAGATTTTGCCAAGCGTTATCCCGACGCCTGGTCGTGTGAAAAATAATCATCTTTAATACATATATAG
>JAIDRE010000163.1 GCA_029061925.1 Muribaculaceae bacterium
TTATGCGAACTCTCAAAATTTCAGTCGTGTCTTTATTGGCAGGATGTATGCTATTTACAGGTTGTCAAATGACTAACACCGGTAAAGGCGCATTGATTGGTGGTGGTGGCGGTGCCGCTCTCGGTGCAGGTATCGGTGCGCTCATCGGTGGTGGTAAAGGAGCCGGAATCGGTAGTGCAATCGGTGCAGCCGTCGGAGCCGGAGCCGGAACTCTTATCGGTCGCAAGATGGATAAACAGCAAGCCGAATTAAAAAAACAGCTTGCCGAATCAGCTCAAGTCGAACAAGTTACTGACGCTAATGGACTCCAGGCAATCAAAGTTACCTTTGAAAGCGGCATACTTTTCCCGACCAACGGAACAACCATCAGTGCTAATGCAAGCCGTGAGCTTTCAGAGTTCGCTCAATCACTTATACAACATCCCGGAACTGATGTTCAGATTTACGGATTTACCGACAACACCGGTTCAATGGCAGTCAACACCCGTGTAGCCAACGGTCGTGCCGACTCGGTACTCGCCTACCTCGCTCAGTGCGGTGTTCCTCCTACCCGAATGAGAGCACAAGGCGTACCAATGGCTGACTATGTTGCATCAAACGACACCGCAGCCGGACGTGCCCAAAACCGCCGTGTTGAAATCTACATCACCGCAAGTCCTCAAATGATTCAACAAGCCGAAGCCGGAACACTTCAATAAACATTCTCCTCATATAATAAAAAAATGGTGCATCAAAAATGATGCACCATTTTTTATATTTAAACCACCGACTTGATTAATTAAGGATTTTTTTCATTAATGATTAAAAATTGGTGGAAAAATGTATGGAATTATTGAAAAAATAATTGTAAATTTGCGCCAATAATTATAAAAGATGAAACAAGTACAATACAACGGGCTGACATTTGTGCCCTTTATCAGCAAAGATGAAATCGCCAAACGCGTGAAAGAAATCGCAGCCGACATCAAAGCCGACTTTGATGGCTCGGTTCCGTTGTTTATATGTGTTTTGAACGGTGCATTCCCGTTTGCCGCCGACCTTTTCAGAGCCGTTGATATGGATGCTGAAATCACTTTTATACGTCTTAAAAGTTACCAAGGCACCGAGACTTCGGGTAAAGTTAAAGAGATTGTCGGTCTCAGCGAAGACATCAAAGGTCGCGACGTTATCATTATCGAAGACATTGTTGACACCGGTCACACATTGGCAAAACTCGTTGCCGACCTTAAGCAAAAAGAGCCTGCACGAATGAAAATTGCGACTTTGCTCTTCAAACCCGACTCGGAATGTAACGGCGTCAAACCCGACTATGTCGGTTTCTCAATTGACCCTCGTTTCATTATAGGCTACGGGCTCGACCTTGACGGTATGGCTCGCAACCTCGAAGACATCTATGTCTTGAAACAAGACTAAACAAATTTTATAAACCAAGATACTGAATCACAGAAAAATGTTTAATGTAGTTATTTTTGGAGCTCCCGGTAGCGGAAAAGGAACTCAAAGCGAAAACCTGATTAATGAATATGGTCTTTACCACATCTCAACCGGTGAAGTTCTTCGCGACCATATCGCCCACGAAACCGAGCTCGGCAAAATTGCACAAAACTATATTTCACAAGGTCAACTCATTCCCGACGACCTGATGGTCAACATACTTGAAGATCTTCTTGATAAAAATCCTAACGACACCGCCAAAGGTGTGATTTTTGACGGATTCCCCCGCACCGTTCCTCAGGCTCAGGCACTCACCGAAATGCTTGAGAAAAGAGGCTCAAAAGTGCATGCTGTTGTAGGTCTTGAAGTTAACGACGACGAACTCGTTGACCGCATCCTCAAACGCGGTCGTGAAACAGGTCGTGCCGACGATAACCTCGAAACTGTCAAAAAACGTCTTGATGTTTACCACAGCCAGACACTCCCCCTTCGTGATTTCTATACAAAAGAAGGAAAATATCATGCAATCAAAGGTACAGGTGAAGTTTCTGAAATTTTCAAAACAATCAAAGAGAAACTTGACCCAATCAAAAACGCATAATCATCATCTCATCTATCCATAATAATCATCTCATAACGTAGCTAATCAAAAACGGCTCCCCTCCTCTGCGAAGATAAGGGAGCCGTAATTTTTTATACGACTAAAAGTCTTATGGCCGATTTTATTTTGAATTAATATTCTGAATCAAATCAACGTCGGGAACAATAAAAATTTCAAGACGTCGGTTGACGGCTCGATTACGCCGGGTTGTATTGGGAACTAACGGGTCGCCTGAACCGATTCCGTAATGGCGCAATGAACTTGTGTTTTCAGCATTCTGTTCAAACCATTGACTAACAGCCAATGCACGTTGGTCTGACAGTTTCTCTGTATAAGCCGGGTCACCTGTGTCGTCGGTATGCACGGCAAGAACAATTTTATAACGACCGGGAGTGCGAAGATAGGCGCAGAACGGTTCGAGAAGCTGTCGGGCATAAACCTCCTGTAACCCGGTTTCATTAGGAGCAAACATCTTTTCGACCGGGATTGTGACAATCAACACCTGCCCGTTTCTTGTTGACTTGACATCATAGCCTAAATGATGCAGAGACTCAGCCTGTTGCATCATCGACGCTTTGATTGCATTTGCCAGTTTGTCAGGTACTACCGGTGTAGCAATATCGGTTGTCAAAAGAGGTTCATCAGGATCGACAGTCACCACCTGTTTCTTGTTATTGTTGGCTTTAACCGTAGCCGCTGACGGTTTTAAACGTTTCAAGAACTGCGCATCGGCATTAAAACCTGATATTAACGCAGCAGCGATAAACAAAGCTTTAAATATTCGTGACATATATAAATATGTGTATTTCCTGTTATTCTTCGAGAGATGATTCATATTCGAGTTCGGCTTCGACAAGTGCTCTGACATATTGAGGGTCGATTTTAGCACCTTTGTCTTTACGCAACATTCTTGTCACATAATCGGTCAGGTCGCTGACAATGTCTTCATCGGCATCGTCATCTTCCTCCATATCAATTTCGAGCATACCGTTTTCTTCATAGTATTCCCAAATCATATCGAGGACATTGAAAAATTCGTCATCGTCATATATCGAAGCGACGTCAGCAGGGAGTGCGCTTCTCATCTGCTTGATAGCCTTATTTTCGTCAAATTCTTTCATAGAACAATTTTAAATTTGACTATAAAGTTAGGTATTATATTTATAAATCTGACAATTCTCCCCTCTTTTTTGTGAAAATTTAAGGAATTACCATTAAAAACAGATCTCAATTATATAGATTAGACCTCATAATTTTCATTTTATAATTTGATATGAATCATAAAATATATTAACTTTGCAATCGATTGATCATATATCAATCATAACATAATCGTAAATTAAGAAGCGTTTTGTCCTCTTCTTGTATGTGAAAAGCGTAGGAAACTATTCACCATATAGACAAGAGTTGGCTAAACGGTCTTCACGCATATGCGTGGGCTGTTCAATTCCACATCTGTCTATATAAGGTATTCCTACCACCTTCACATTAAGACGTGGCTTTGCAGTTCCACGCTTTTGTTGTTTTGATGCACTTATGGTAACTGGAGTGCAATAAAAATTAAGGTATGAAAAGAATCTTAATTAACCTGTTTATCTTTCTAATCGCATTAGTTGCTAATGCACAAAATGATGTAACTCAGTTCCTCGGAATTCCAATAGATGGAACCGAATCAGAAATGATTCAAAAGCTGAAAGCAAAAGGATTCAACTCAACAACTGTTGAGCCCAATGTTTTAGAAGGTGAATTTAACGGCGTATTAGTATATCTGCACATCGTTACTAATGGGAATAAAGTTTGGCGAATAATGGTTTCTGACAAAAATACTATCGATGAACGTTCTATTCAAATACGCTTCAACAATCTATGTCGTCAATTTGAAAACAACCCTAAATATATGCCTCTTTTTCAAAATGACTTAATACCTGATGATGAAAATATTAAATACGAAACTATTGTAAACAAAAAAAGATACCAAGCTGCATTCATACAGAAACCTTCCGATTTCAGTACAAAACTATATTCATACTTCCTGACAAAATATAGTGCTGACGAAATTAAGGATGCTACTACAGAAATAGACCAAGATTTACGTTTAATGACTATCGACTATATACAAAAATATTGCCTCCACAAACCTGTATGGTTTATGATTTCCGAGTATTTTGGGAAATATGGTATAACTATGTTCTACGACAACGAAAACAACAAAGCCAATGGAGAAGATTTATAGATATATTAAATATGTAGGTTTTATCATTATATTTCTTTTAACCGGATGCGCATCTATGCGCCCGCCTGTTATTAATACATATAATGATTCGATTCATAATTACAGATATTTTTACATCTCACCAACAAGCGACTATACTTCAAGTTCCGGAGTATACGGTAATCAATATTTCGTTTTTGGTGGAGAAACGAAATCTATAAATCCGGCATCTGTAATTTCCGGATTTCTATTTAAAAACGGGTTTGTTCAAGTAAATGAAATTAATCCGGAACATAAAAAGGAAACTATGATTGTAAACTTTGGAGAGACTGGACGTCGAAGTGTTAATCTTGGATATTCAATAGAAGTTACAATACAATTTATTTCAGCACAATCTCAGACGCCCATCTGCACTTGTACTGCTGAGGGACAAGGCTCCACCGAAGCAGATGACGTTAGAATAGCGATTCAGCGAGCTTTAGAGCCATTATTCAAATCGAAATAATAAGATATTTTTTTGAGACCTCGTTTATCATTCGATATCGAGGTCTTTTTATTATTGAGAGAAATCGTGGTTATCAGTGTCAAATTTGTTAAAATGTCTATAATTAATTGGGCGGAATGGGTGGATATTTTGAAAAAAAGCCGTAACTTTGCAAAATAAATTCGACCTTAAACATTAACAAGCTACAAACCAACCAATTAACACATAATTTCATAATGGACCTTATTAACCTTTTATCGCCACACAATTTAGACTTAGGAGCGACAATCATATTGTACTCCTTCGTTATCGCTGTCGGATTGTGTCTTGGCAAATTAAAAGTCAAAGGTGTGTCTCTCGGCGTTACATTCGTGCTGTTTGTCGGCATTGTAATGGGATCTTACGGCTATGAAGTTGACACACAAGTTTTAAAATTTGTCCGCGAGTTCGGCTTAATCCTGTTTATTTTTGCCATCGGTCTGCAAGTGGGGCCCGGTTTCTTCTCTTCGTTCCGCGAGGGTGGCGTCAGGCTTAATATTCTTGCCGTTTCGGCGATAGCGTTAAACGTTATTATCGTTCTAATAATATATTTTATTGAAGGCGGAAACACTTCGATAAGCGCACTTGTCGGCATTATGTCGGGAGCCGTAACAAATACACCCGGACTTGCAGCCGCTCAGCAAACCGTTGGTAGTAGCGAAGCTGAAAACTTGATGGCTATGGGATATGCAGCCGCTTATCCCCTTGGTGTTGTCGGCATCATCGCCGCAATGTTTATCATCAAGGCAATCTTCAGAATTCGTGTTGAAGATGAGATTCGTCAAATAGAGGAATATCAGGAGAACAGCCAGTTGAAACCCTACGTTATGACAATCGAAGTAACAAACAAACTGGTTGACGGAATGAGTGTGCAAAAGCTTCATCAAATCATCAACTGCAACTTTGTGGTTTCACGATTGATGAAAGCCGACGGCTCAATCGTCATTCCGATGGCATCGACCGAAATCAACCTCGGTGACCGCCTACGCACAGTTCTCTCAGCCAACGACAAAGAACGTTTCTCTGCCCTCATCGGTGTTGAAAGCGATGTTGACCTTGAAGAAGCATCACCAACAAATGTGGTATCACGCCGCATTTTGGTTACGCAGCCTTCATATAACGGTGTTACCCTCGGTTCGCTTCGCCTTCACAATGGTTACAGCCTTAACGCTACCCGCGTAAACCGCGCCGGTGTCGATCTTCTTGCCGAGCCGGGTCTTCGCCTTCAAATCGGCGATCGCATCACGGTTGTTGGTCCTCTCGAAGACATTAACCGTCTCGCCCAAAAGATGGGTAACTCTATGAAACGCCTTAACCAGCCCAACCTTATCACAATCTTTGTCGGAATTCTTTTCGGTATTCTCGTGGGTTCAATCAACGTTGGTTTCGGTATGAAACTCGGACTCGCCGGTGGACCACTTGTTGTTGCGATATTGATGAGCCGCTTCGGTTATAAATTTAAACTCGTTACCTATACCTCAACCTCGGCTTCAATGATGTTGCGCGAGATCGGTATATGTCTGTTCCTTGCATCGGTCGGTATATCTGCAGGACAAGGATTTGTTGACACCGTCTTTAATGAAACAGGTATGTGGTGGGTAATCTGGGGATTCATAATCACTATCATTCCGTTGATAATTGTCGGATGCGTTGCCCGCTGGAGATATAAAATAAACTATCTAACCATAATGGGTTTGTTCTCGGGTGGTTATACCGATCCCCCGGCACTTGCGTATGCCAACAACTCAACAGCCAACGATGCACCTGCGGTTGCCTATGCCACCGTTTATCCGTTGACAATGTTCCTTCGAGTTGTCGCCGCCCAGGCTTTGATTCTTTGCCTGGCATAAAGACATTTCTCTCCATTTCATCACATAAACATCTAAACCGAGGCTCGATTATTAATGTCGAGTCTCGGTTTTTTAACAAAAAAAGTGTAAAATAGCACCAAAATTTAGTTTTTAAACTCAAAAACTGAAAGTTAGACAATTTATTTTTGTGAAAAATGGCTGAAACTCCGTTTTTTTTCGTACCTTTGCACTAATTTTGAAGTATATAAAGAATAAGAAAAATTTATGAATCCAATCAAAAAAACCATCACGCTGCCCGACGGTCGCGAGATTACGCTCGAAACCGGCAAACTTGCAAAGCAAGCTGATGGAGCTGTTGAATTAAGAATGGGAGGCACCATGCTTCTCGCTACAGTCGTCACCGCTAAAGACGCTGGAGAAGGGGTCGATTTTATGCCTCTTCAAGTTGAATACAAAGAAAAATTTTCTTCGGCAGGTCGCTTCCCCGGCGGTTTCACCAAACGCGAAGGTCGCGCATCTGATTACGAAATCCTTACCGCACGTCTTGTTGACCGTGTACTCCGTCCTCTCTTCCCCGACAATTACCACGCTGACACTTTTGTAAACATCACTCTATATTCTTCTGATGGTCAGGACATGCCCGACGCACTCGCCGGACTCGCCGCTTCAGCTGCTCTTGCAGTAAGCGACATTCCTTTCAACGGACCGATTTCAGAAGTACGTGTTGCTCGCGTTGACGGACAATTTGTCATCAACCCCACTTTTGACCAACTCGAAAAAGCCGACATGGAACTTATGGTCGGCGCCACATACGATAACATCATGATGGTTGAAGGCGAAATGAACGAAGTTTCAGAAGCTGACCTTCTCGCCGCTCTCAAAACTGCTCATGATGCAATCAAACAACAATGTATTGCTCAGATTGAACTCGCTAAAGAAGTTGGTTCAACCGAAAAACGCGAATATTGCCACGAAGTAAACGACGAAGACCTTCGTCGCGATGTTCACGAAAAATGTTATGACAAAGCATACGCCGTAGCCAAAACTGGTTCAGCTGACAAACACTGGCGCATTAATGCATTTGATGCAATCTGCCAGGAATATATCGACTCTCTTCCCGAAGAAGAACGCGAAGAAAAAACTCCGCTCGTTAAACGCTACTATCACGATGTAGAAAAAGAAGCGATGCGCCGTTGCGTGCTTGACGAAGGTATTCGTCTTGACGGCCGCAAAACAACTGAAATCCGCCCTATCTGGTGTGAAGTTGACTACATTCCCGGACCTCACGGATCAGCAGTCTTCACCCGTGGTGAAACTCAGTCACTCGCAACCGTTACCCTCGGAACCAAACTCGATGAAAAAATCCTCGATGACGTTCTCAATCAGGGTCGCGAACGCTTCCTTCTCCACTACAACTTCCCTCCCTTCTCAACCGGTGAGGCTAAACCTGTTCGTGGCGTAGGTCGTCGTGAAATCGGTCACGGAAATCTTGCTCACCGCGCACTCAAACGCATGTTCCCCGATGATTTCCCCTATGTTTGCCGCGTAGTCAGCGACATTCTCGAATCAAACGGTTCATCATCAATGGCAACAGTTTGTGCAGGTACACTCTCACTTCTCGATGCAGGTGTCAAGATGAAACGCCCTGTCAGCGGTATCGCAATGGGTCTTATCTCTGACGGTAGCAAATATGCAATCCTCTCTGACATCCTTGGTGACGAAGACCACCTCGGTGATATGGACTTCAAGGTTACCGGTACTCGCGAAGGTATCACTGCAACTCAGATGGATATCAAGTGTGACGGTCTTTCTTACGAAATTCTCGAACGCGCCCTCAACCAGGCTCGTGAAGGACGACTCCACATTCTCGACATCATCGAACAGACAATTCCCGCTCCCCGCGAAGACTACAAACCTCACGTTCCGCGCATTGTTACTATGACAATTCCGAAAGAACTCATCGGTGCAGTAATCGGTCCGGGCGGAAAAATTATCCAAGGTATCCAGGAAGAAAGTGGTGCTACTGTTTCAATTGACGAAGTTGACGAAGGCGGATATATCGAAGTTGCAGCTGCTAATAAAGAAGCAATCGACAAGGCTCTCGAAATGATCAACGCTATCGTTGCTCTTCCCGAAGAAGGCAAAACATATACCGGACAGGTTAAATCAATTCTTGAATTCGGCGCATTTGTTGAATTCATGCCTCATCGTGAAGGTCTTCTCCATATCTCTGAAATCTCTTGGAACCGTATCCCCGATATGGAAGCATCAGGCATCAAAGAAGGCGACACCGTTGAAGTCAAGCTTCTCGAAGTTGACAAGAAAACCGGTAAATATCGTCTTTCAATGCGTGCCCTTCAGCCCAAACCCGAAGGCTATGTTGAACGTGAACGCACTCCTCGCGACAACAACCGTGGCGATCGTGGTCCCCGTCGTGACCGTAACGACCGCAACGACCGTGGTCCCCGTCGTGATCGTGGCGACCGCGCTCCCCGCTTCAACAACGAAAATAACGAGGGTAACAATAACAACTAATCTATCCTCAACAAAAATAGTTCGAGAGGTCGTGATGAATATCACGACCTCTCGTTTTTTTAGTTAAAAAAGGAAGCTGTTTTCACAAACAACTTCCTCCATGAAAAAGAAAATTTTTCTATTATTAAAATTTAATTGATGGGAGTCGATGATGCAGTCGGAACTGTAGTGACTGAGGGGAATTTAGCTTCCCAACCGAGAGCCGAAGCTCCGAGAACAGCGGCGTCGGCCTCTTTAAGTTCAGAGGGTAAAATTTTCACCTTGTTCTTCCAGATGCCTAGCATATTCTTTTCCATTGAATTTTTTACAGGCTTAATCAAGAGATCACCGCTCTTTGCAAGTCCACCAAAAAGGATGAATGCTTCAGGAGCTGAGAATACTGTCATATCGGCAAGTGCGGCACCGAGAATTTCTCCGGTATAATCAAAGATGTCTTTTGCCAAACGGTCGCCGGCAACAGCTGCATCATAAACATCTTTTGATGTGATTTCGTCAACCGGAATATTGCGGAGTAACGAGTCGTCGTTTCTGATTTCAAGGAACTCACGAGCTGTGCGGGCAACACCTGTAGCCGAGCAATATGCTTCGAGACAGCCGGTGCGTCCACATCCACAGAGACGTCCGTTATTACGTTTAACAATCATGTGACCGAGCTCACCGGCAAAGCCATCGTGGCCATAAACGAGCTGACCGTTGATGACGATTCCCGAGCCGACACCGGTTCCGAGAGTAATCATTATGAAGTCTTTCAGACCGCGTGCCGCACCGTATGTCATTTCACCGATAGCTGCAGCATTAGCGTCGTTAGTAATTGCAACGGGAATGCCAAACTTCTCGCTTACAAGCTGAGCCAAAGGTATCGGAGTGGGCCACGGCAAGTTTACACCGTCTTCAATCGTTCCGGTAAAGTAGTTTGCGTTTGGCGCACCAATACCGATACCATGAATTTTATCGTGGGCTCCCGACTCGTCAATAAGTTTAGAGAGTTCGTGATGGAGTTCATCAATATAGTCAGTGATATTGCTATGTTTTGCAGTTTTAATTGAAGAGCTTGCGAGAACAATACCGCGAGCATCAACGATTCCAAATACTGTGTTTGTTCCGCCGATATCTATACCGACAACATAAGGTTTACTCATGATTTTTAGTTTTATGTAAATTGTATGAAGATATTTTTATAAACGCAAAGTTAATAAATTATTTAACAAAATGATATTAAGATGCCTATTTTTTGTCACAATTATAATTATATAACATTTTACAAAACATTTTTTGCCTGAAATTCGTTGTTATAATACGTTAAACTAAATAAATTATTTATGAGTTGGAAGGGTATAAGCATTCTCGGAATAGCTTTTTCATCACTATTATGTGTCAATCAATCGGCTGAAGCACAAAAACATTTGACTGATATTCAACGTGATTCGTTGATAAAATCTCACCATGTCATGCTCTTTGGCGAAGGCAAACAACCGTCTCGCGACTCGATTGAACAACAAATTCAACAATTTTATGTTGACCAGTTTCGTCATTTCTCTGACCCGTTGGCTCCTTATTTCCTATTCATGAGCCGTGACACACAGCTTGCAATGGGTATCGGTGGTTGCGTCAGAATGAGAGGATGGTATGACTGGGGTGGAGCCATTCCGGCAAACGGATTTGCGCCATATCTTATACCAATGACTAAGGATCCGTTGCGTATGCGTGCCTTAGGTACTACCCCGGCTGGTACTTGTCTGTTTTATCGCGTGATAGGTCGCAATAAAGCACTCGGGCAATATCAGGTTTATATCGAAGCTAACTTCAACGGATATTCAGCCCGCGACTTCCACCTCAAAAAAGCATACGCTGTTTTAAACGATGTTACAATCGGTTATGCCAACTCAACATTCAGCGACCCCGCGGCACTCCCTCCGACTGTCGATGCTTCAGGTCCAAACTGTAAAATGAGCGCAACCTCGGTACTCATCAGATGGATGCACGACTTTAAAAAAGGATTTTCGGTTGCCGCTTCAGTAGAGACTCCCGATACTCATTTCAATCCCGTTGCCGGTCAAACAGCCGCAGTTACAGACTATGTTCCCGATATCGCAGCATTCACCCAATATGCCTGGGGTTCAAACAACCACGTTCGATTTGCCGGAATTATGCGCTTCATCCCCTATCGCGATTTGCTAAAAGAGAAAAACCACAATGTTGCCGGTGGAGGTATGCAACTTTCGGGCATCGTTCACGCCGCAACCCAATGGACTTTCTACGGCTGTATCAACGGCGGCAAAGGCTATCAATCGCTTGGCGGTGACTGGCTGATGGGTAACTATGATATCATCGCCGACCCTCATAAGCCGGGCGTAATGAAAACCCCGTGGAGCTATGGCGGTTACGCTGCAATTCAATATAACTTCCGACCAAACCTCTTTGCGTCTGCAACATTTGGCGGTGCGGCATATCGTCCCGGCAAAATGGCAGAAGCTACCGAATATGACAACGGACTTTATATGGCAGCCAATGTTTATTGGAATGTCACAGCCCGCATACAAGTTGCAGCCGAATTCAATCTCGGACGTCGTGAAAACTTTGACGGAGCCAAAATGTGGGCACGTCGCGCCGGACTGATGGCTCAATTTTCATTCTAAGAGCCTGTCTTATAATTGCGCCAACGCTCTATCATGTTGGTCATGTCGTCTGGAACCGGACACTCAAAGAACATTTCTTTGCCGGTTGCCGGATGAACGAAGCCGAGAGTGCGGGCATGGAGTGCCTGACGGGGACAGATAGCAAAGCAATTTTCGACAAAACGAGCGTATGACGAAGATGTGTTGCCACGCAAAATCTTGTCGCCACCATAACGGGCATCATTGAGCAACGGGTGTCCGATATGTTTCATGTGGACGCGTATCTGATGAGTTCGACCGGTTTCGAGTACACATTTCACGACCGAAACATAGCCCAACTGTTCGATTGTCTCATAATGAGTCACAGCATGTTTACCCATGTCTCCGTCGGGGAAAACAGCCATCTGTAATCTGTCGCGCAAAGATCGGCCAATGTTGCCTTCGATTCGACCGGAAGGTGGATCGGGACATCCCCATACAACCGCAACATATTCGCGCTTGGTTGTCTTGTTGAAGAACTGTTTGCCGAGATGCGTCTTTGCATCGGGTGTTTTGGCAACAACGAGCAATCCCGACGTATCTTTGTCGATGCGGTGAACAAGTCCCATGCGCGGGTCGCTGACATCAAAGCGTGAGTCGTTACGGAAGTGGTAAGCCAATGCATTGACAAGTGTTCCGTGATAATTTCCATGTCCCGGATGCACAACCAAACCCGGCGGTTTGTTAACCACCAACAGATGGTCATCTTCATAGACAATATCAAGGGGAATATCTTCTGCAATAATCTCGCACTCATAACGCGGACGATCCATCACGATTGTCACAACATCGTTGGGCTTTACCCTATAATTGCTCTTTACAGGTTTACCGTTAACGAGAATACAACCGGCTTCGGCAGCCTGCTGAATGCGATTTCGCGATGATTTTTGCATGTGGCTGACCAAAAACTTGTCAACACGCAAAAGCGCCTGCCCTTTTTCAGCCACGAAACGGAAATGCTCATAAAGCTCGGCTTCAGCACCGTCTCCGCTCGCGTCGTCAGCAACCGACTCCTCGTCGAGGATGTCGTCAACGTCGTCTATCAAATCTTCGTTTGATTGATTATTCAAAGCCAATGAGCTAAAATTATTCGGTTACGGTTTCAGTCTCTGTATTCTCCGATTCGCCGCCCTCCTCATCTTCATCACCTCCGGCACCATAACCAAGTCCGACTTCGAGAGTGATTTTAGCAGTAATCGGAATTCTCATTCCGGGTGTAAGCGGCAAGCCGTTGTAATGTGCGCCAAGCACAAGGTCTTTATATTCCGACGGCACCATACGAACATCAACACGCTTGAAGCCAAGACCTTCAAACATCGAACGGCCTTGACGCAACGACGCGTTGAGATAATAGGGAACAGTCACCATCTTGGGGGTGAAAGCAACCACGGTCAAATAAACCGTGCGCCCCGGCTTTACGTTGGCACCCGGATTAGGCGATTGCTCGACAACCGTTCCCGGGCGCATCGATGAATCAAAAATTGAGTCGGTTATTTCAACTGTAAAATCTTCGGCAAACAAGCGATTGGTAGCCTCGGTATAAGACATTCCTTTAACCGACGGAACCTGAACCTGGTCGCCGTGATGGGTCCACACATCAAGGAAATACATCGCAAACGTGCATAAAGCCCACGCAACAATAAGAATTAATATTACGTTGGCAATAATACGATGATTCTTAAAGAACAATTTTATTTTTTCAAAAACTATCATAAAACAGAGATATTTCTATCACTGCAAAATTAACAACTTTTGCTGAATAACCCAAATAAATTTATTCTCCCTATTTCAATTATCACGATTTAGCGTCCGAGGATATGCCCGAGTATAGTCTCTCCATGACCATAGGGATAGGGAATTAGCGTTACTGCCAAGACGATGGCTACAAATATCACGATTATCAATATCATACCCCATCGGATGAGCGCGGGCGGTATTTCACCTATCAAACGGCGCACTTTGGGCGATCGCAACTCTATTTGGTCGTGTTTTGTTTCGTCTTTCTGTTCCATAGTGTCAGTTCCCAAGTTCAAGCTGATTTTTTACAAGGTTATAGTATTCGCCACGGGCTGCGGTCAACGATTCGTGAGTGCCTGTCTCAACAACCCGACCTTTATCAAGTACAACGATTCGGTCGGCATTGCGGACTGTCGATAGTCGATGAGCGACAATAACTACAGTACGACCTCGGTAAAATCGCGAGAGATTATCGACAATCTCCCGCTCGTTGGTCGCATCGAGCGAGTTTGTCGCCTCGTCAAGAAATATGAAATCTGGGTCTTTATAGACCGCCCGAGCTATTAATATGCGCTGTTTCTGACCTTGACTCAGTCCAACCCCGTCACGCCCGATCAATGTATTATATTTCAGCGGAAGGCTCATAATATATTCATGAATATTGGCTATTCGAGCTGCCTGTTCCAAACGGTGAACATCAACCTCGTTGTCATCGACTGCAATATTTCGTGCAATCGACTCTGAAAAGATTACACCATCCTGCATCACGACGCCACAGTGTCGGCGCCACCATTTCAGGTTGTAGTCATCTATCGGTCGATTGCCAATCGTAATAAGGCCAGACTCAACAGGATAGTAGCCCAACATCAGCTTTATCAGCGTTGTTTTTCCACTTCCCGAGGCTCCGACAATAGCAGTAACCTTGCCCTGTTCCACGTCAAACGAAACATTGTCAAGAGTCTTTTTCATGGCATGAGGGTCATAGCGGAACGATACATCCTCAATCGTTATTGACTTTTTGTCATCAAAATCTTTGGCCCGGTCTTCACTCTCCTCCTCGTTACGGCTACGATGAATCTCGTTGATTCGTTCAAGTGATATTTTAACATCCTGTATCGAATAGACAAACGACATCACCTGAGCCACCGGCGAATTCAACTGACCAATGATATATTGCACTGCAAGCATTTCACCGAGCGACATTCGTCCATTTATGACTGCCGTTGCTGCCAACACTGTTATTACAATATTCTTTACTTCGTTTATAAAGATTGAGCCTGCCTCTCGGCTCTGTTGCAACCTTAATGATTTCATCTGCACCTCAAAGAGGTCGGCTTGAACATCTTCCCACTCATGACGGCGGCGTCGCTCACAATCTTGCAACTTAATTTCTTGCATCGACGTTATGAACTGAAAAGTTTTGTTTTGATTCTGAGCCTGACAGGCAAACAGCTCATAGTCGAGCATCTTGCGCCGGTGCAAAAATGACCCTATCCATAACCCATAGACCAAAGTTCCGGCTAAGAATACAAGGAAAATCACCCAATTGTAGATCAACAGCAC
>JAIDRE010000164.1 GCA_029061925.1 Muribaculaceae bacterium
CTACTTATACATAAAACGTTTTATCGAACGTTTAGGAGTCTTTTCAAATTCGTCGTGCATGATTTCCATTGAGGCGACTTTTTCGTATGGCGCAACTTTGGTGTTTAGATCAGCTATGTTCTTGACCATCTGGTTCTCAATTGCCGCATCATCAAGTTTTAATGTCTTGGCTTTTTCATAGTCGGGATGAATCAATGCAACGAGTTTGCCTTCGCGATCAACAACGATTGACTCGGCAACCAAAGGTAGGTTATTGAGCTTAGCCTCAATTTCTTCAGGGTAAATATTTTGCCCTGAGGGTCCAAGAATCATCGATTTGTTACGTCCGCGAATATAGATATATCCGTCTTGGTCAATCTGGCAAACATCACCGGTATTCATCCAACCATCACGGAAAACTGCTTCGGTCGCTTCGGGATTTTTGTAATATCCTTTCATTACATTCGCACCCTTAACCCACAATTCGCCGGGAATTGTAAGAGGGTCGGGCGAATCAATCTTAAATTCCATACGGTCAACGATTTTACCAACTGAACCTTTGTGATATGTTGACCAAACGTCGTATGCAATCAACGGCGCACATTCAGTCATACCGTAACCTACTGTATAAGGGAATTTTATCTTGTTCAGGAAATTTTCAACTGTCGGGTCAAATGCAGCACCACCAACAATAATCTGAACTAACTGACCGCCGAATGCATCAATAAGTTTTGACTTGATTTTGTTATAAATGATTTTATTGACACCCGGAATTTTGATAAGCGTTTTAACCGGCTGTTTTTCCAATTCGGGGAAAATCTTGTTTTTGATGATTTTTTCCAAAATCAAAGGTACGGCAATCACCTGTTTAGGTTTGACTTCGGCAAACGCTTTAAGAATGATTGACGGAGCCGGAACGCGTGAAAGGAAATAGATGTGACATCCTTTGAGAAGCGGGAAGAATAGTTCGATAATCAAGCCAAACATGTGAGCCATAGGCAACATTGAGACAGTTCCGTCGCCGGGATGAAGGAAGGGAATATTCTCAACCGAGAAACGTTCGTTGCTTGCGATGTTTCCGTAAGTTACCATTACACCCTTTGAAAATCCGGTAGAGCCTGATGTATAATTGATTAGAGCAAGCTGGTCAGGTTCTTCTTTATAGAATGACAGATTAGATGTTGTAAATCCGTCGGGATAATTTTCTGACATAAGCTTGTCGATACCCTCTTTTGATTTTGCAACAACTCCGTCTTTGTCAAGGAGTAAGCTATAATCTGACAATGAGAGAACGCCAACCGGAGTCTCAAGATTATTGGCATTTAATTTCTCATAAATGGAGTCATCTACAAAAAACAATTTTGCATCGGAATGTTTTACGAGATGTTCGATTGTGTCGGCTTGAAAATCATGTAACAATGGAACAGCTACCGCACCATAGGTGATCGATGCTACGGCTGCTGCCGCCCAGTGTGATGAATTTCTTCCACAAATAGCTATATGATCGCCGGGAACAATTCCGGCTCCTTTAAATAAATAATGAAGTTTAACAACACGTTGAGCAAGTTCGCTGTAAGTGAGCGTTTCGCCTTCGTGATCAGATAAAGCCGGATGAACGGCATTTTCTTTGAATGTCGGGGCTAAGGCCTCGTTGATGCTTGTTAGTGGCATATCGAGATATGTTTTTTGAAAGTTACATTTCTAATTATAACAACAAAGATAGGGTAAATTTTCATAAAATTAATTAATATTTTTCGAAAATCTATCATGCAAATTCATTAAATATTCGCATATCAGCGTGTTAGTAAGGATAATAATTTTACGATTTAAGAATGCAAAATTAAAAATTGCAATCTAAAAGAGCTACGAAACCAAATTATTGATTAAATTTGCACACAAAATAATCCAATCAAAGAATTAAATCTCCTTAAATTACTTCTTATGAAAATGAAAAAAATTGCCGGTTTGGCAGCTTTAGCACTCTTGGCATCTTGTTCAAACCAACAAAAACAGTCAGGAAGTTATGTCGTTACAGCCGAACTTCCCGAAACAACAGCCGAGATGGCTTATCTAATCAATTATGACACAAGCGATAAAATTGATAGTACAGCGATTATCAATGGTGTAGCTTCATTTAGTGGCGAAATTGAAGAGCCTGTATTGGTTCGTCTCATTGTTGATGGCAAGCGTGCCGGTTCATTCGTACTTGAAGAAGGCGAAATCAAAGTGGCAGACCGTCATGCTGTCGGTGGCGAATTAAACCAATTAATGGATGAGCTCGAAGGTGATCTTGCTGCTGTTGACAGCACATTCAGAAGTGTGCCTGACTCCATTCCGTTTGATAAAAAAGCCTATATCGCAGCTCAGAATAAAGTATATGACAAATATTTCAAATCAAACGAAAATAATCCTGTAGGATATTATATCTTTTTACAGCAGGCTTACGACATGAGCCTTGATGAGCTCAACCAAGCAATCCAAAACAATCCCGCACTCGGTGAATATCAGCGTATTTCAAAACTCCAGGCAGGTAAAGTTGCTAAAGCTGAGACTTCAGAAGGTAAACCTTACAAAGATTTTGAAGTTGTTTACAACGATTCAACCTACCGCTTGAGCAACTATGTTGGCAACGGCAAATATCTCTTGGTTGATTTCTGGGCAAGCTGGTGCGGTCCCTGTATCCGTGAGACAAAAGTTATTAAAGAAGTTCTTGAAAAATACGGTGATAAAGGACTTGAAGTCTTAGGAGTTGCAGTTTGGGATGAACCTGAAAATACATTGAAAGGAATCGAGCAACATCAACTTCCCTGGCAACAGATTATCAACTCTCAAAATATTGCCACCGACCTTTATGGTATCCCCTCAATCCCCTGTCTCATTGTGATTGATCCTGAAGGCACTATTGTTGCCCGTGACCGTCGCGGTGATGATTTGAAAGCATTCCTTGCTGAAATTTTTGAACCTGCTAAGGCTGAATAAACCCTGTTAACCAACATAAAACGTTTTGCAAAACTCCGAATTTTAAAGTTCGGAGTTTTTTATTTATGAACATTGACCAATTATTCTATTTAAAATGATTATCTTTGTTCTCTAATTTAAACTACAATTACATATAAATAAAATTATGGCTAAAATCGGTACAATTAAAACAGCAGCCGGGAAAAAAGCATTGTTGCTTGGTAGCGGAGAACTTGGTAAAGAAGTGGCAATAGAGCTACAGCGTATGGGCGTTGAAGTGATTGCCTGTGATAAATATGAAGGTGCTCCTGCGATGCAGGTTGCTCATCGTGCATACGTTTTTGATATGCTTGATGGTGTTGCATTGCGCCAGGTTGTTGAAAAAGAGAAACCCGACCATATTATTCCCGAAGTTGAAGCTATCGCGACTTCGACCCTCGTAGAGCTTGAAAAAGAGGGTTATAACGTTACTCCGACAGCTCGCGCCACATGGTTGACAATGAACCGCGAAGGAATTCGTCGTCTGGCTGCTGAAGAACTCGGATTACCGACTTCTACCTATGTATTTGCCTCAAACAAAGAAGAATTTGAAGCAGCAGTTGAAAAAATCGGTATTCCTTGTGTTGTTAAACCGGTTATGAGTTCATCGGGTCATGGCCAGTCAACAATCCGTCGTCCCGAGGATATTGAGCCGGCATGGAACGAATCACAAAGCGGCGGACGCTCAGGTGCAGGTAAAGTAATTGTAGAAGGCTTTGTCGATTTTGACTATGAGATTACACTCTTGACAGTTCGTTCAATCTCTGGCACAACTTTCTGTAAACCAATCGGTCATATTCAGGTTGACGGTGACTATCGTTATTCTTGGCAACCCCAGCCCATGAATCCACAGGCATTGCTGAAAGCTGAAGATATTGCACAAAAAATAACAAGTGCACTTGGCGGTTACGGAATCTTTGGTGTAGAATTGTTTGTCAAAGGTGATGACGTGATTTTCAGTGAAGTATCTCCCCGTCCCCACGATACAGGTATGGTAACAATGATCTCGCAGGATCTTAGCGAATTTGCATTGCATGCACGTGCAATTCTTGGCTTGCCTGTGCCGGCTATTGATTTCTACGGACCATCGGCATCACGAGCTGTTGTGGTTGAAGGAAATACAACCTGTATCGAAATGGAAAATCTCGAAAAAGTTCTTGAAGAACCGGGAACTCAAATGAGAATTTTCGGTAAACCAGAAATCAACGGACACCGTCGAATGGGTGTTATTCTTGCTCGTGGAGAATCGGTAGAAGTGGCAAAGGCTAAAGCTGAACGAGCATACAACAATCTTGAAGTAAAAGTTTATTGATAGACTTTTAAACATTTGGCAAATAATATATTATGTCTGATAATACACCTAAAATAATTATAGCAATTGACGGCTACTCATCATCGGGCAAAAGCACAATGGCTCGAGAACTCGCGTCAAAAATCGGTTACCGATATGTTGATTCGGGAGCAATGTATCGCGCTGTAACATTGTTTGCTTTGAGAAACCGATTGATTGCAGACAACGGCTCAATCGACAAAGAAACACTCATTAAGGAATTGCCCTCAATCAAAATAGATTTTAAAGTTGACGGCGATAAACAGCTTACAACATTGAATGGCGAAGTAGTTGAAACAGAGATACGTGGAATGACGGTTTCAAGCCACGTCTCCCCTATCGCTGCCATTCCGGAAGTGCGTCATAGACTTGTACAGCTTCAACAGCAATTTGGACGTGAACGCGGAATCGTAATGGATGGTCGTGATATTGGTTCGACCGTATTCCCAGATGCCGAACTCAAAATTTTTGTTGATGCGTCGCCCGAGAAACGAGCTATGCGACGTTTGAAAGAGCTGACCGACAAAGGCGTTGAGACATCATACGAAGCCGTATTGGCAAACGTTGTTGAACGAGACCATATCGACCGCACACGAGCTGAAAGTCCACTCAGAAAGGTTGATGATGCAGTAGTGATTGATAACTCAGACATGACTCTTGATGAACAAAACACGCTATTGCTTGACCTTTATAATCAAAAAATTAACCGACTGGGATGAGTAATCCTGTAATAAAAATAGACGATCGTTCGGGATTTTGTTTTGGTGTTGTGACCGCAATCCATAAAGCCGAGGAGAAACTTGACACTTCTGGTACGCTTTATTGTCTCGGAGATATTGTTCATAATAGCGATGAAGTTCAGCGACTTATGAACAAAGGATTGAAAACCATTACACATGACGATTTGAAGCAACTTCACGACGTAAAGGTGCTTCTTCGCGCCCATGGCGAGCCGCCATCGACCTATCAGATTGCTAAAGAAAATAACATTGAGATTATCGATGCTACCTGTCCTGTCGTCTTACAACTTCAAAAACGAATTAAAAGCAGTAGCGAGACAAGTCCTGATGCTCAGATAGTTATATATGGCAAACAAGGACACGCCGAGGTTAACGGACTCGTTGGACAAACCGATGGACGAGCTATTGTTGTTCAGGATATGGCAGACCTTGATAAAATTGATTTCACAAAAGATATTGAGCTATATTCTCAAACAACAATGTCGCTTAACGGCTTGAGTGACATTATAAACGAGATTAAACGCCGAGTTGCTCCAGGGGTTAAATTCAACAGCTATGACACTATTTGCCGCCAGGTTGCCAACAGAGTCGAACATTTGCGCGAATTTGCTGCTGAAAACAGCGTAATCCTTTTTGTATCAGGTAAGAAAAGTAGCAACGGACGATTTCTATTTGATGAATGTAAGTCGGTCAATCCGTCAACCTATATGATTTCCAACCAATCTGAAATAAAACCTGAATGGCTTATTGACAAGCCTACAATCGGTATTTGTGGTGCGACCTCGACTCCGCGCTGGTTGATGGAAGATGTCTATGAACACGTTAAAAGCCTGACTGAGAATGGATAATTTTGTTGCCATAGACGTTGAGACTGCCAACAATCATCCGACAAGCATTTGCTCTATCGGTGCGATTAAAGTTATTGAAGGATATATAGTGGACAAGTTCTATGAGCTTGTCAAGCCAGAGCCCGATTATTATTTTAGACACTTTACTGAGAAGATACATGGTATCGGACCGGCTGATACAGAGAATGCCGATACATTTGATAAGGTTTGGCGACGTCTTGAAAAGTTTATCGGTAATCTACCGTTAGTAGCTCATAATAAAGCATTTGACGAGAAATGTTTGAGAGCTGCATGTCGTTGTTACCAAATAGACTGGCCCGACTATGATTTTTATTGCACTCTTACAACAGCACGTCGAACAATCCCCCGCCATATCACAAATTCATTTTCACTTCCCAACCTGTGTCAGGCTTTAGCAATTCCGTTCAATAATCACCATAACGCGCTCGCTGATGCCGAGGCTTGTGCTAAGATAGCAATGATAATTTTATAATAGGCAAAGATTTTTGTATAAATCATGGACCGGGAGTCCCATTACATTGTAGTAATCGCCTGATATACCTTTGATTCCGACATAGCCGATCCATTCCTGAATACCGTATGCTCCTGCTTTGTCAAAAGGTTTGAATTCGTTGATGTAATATGCTATTTCGTCGGGCGTTAAGGTGTCAAAATCGACCTCTGTAACAGTTTTAAATGAATGGATTTTATCAGTGGTTGTAAGAGTCACCCCGGTAATAACTTTATGGCGTTTACCCGAAAGTGTTTCAAGCATTTTAACAGCTTCATCGACAGAATGAGGTTTTCCAAGCAGATTATTATCAGCAATTACAACGGTATCAGCGGTAACTACAATCATATCGGCCGTGATTACGTCACCATACGCTTCTGCTTTCTTTCGACTTATATAAAGAGGGGCATCCTCGACCGGCAGATAGGCAGGAAAAGATTCGTCAACTTCGCGTGGCTCAATAAGTTTCACCTCGCAACCGAGATTTGACATTAGCTGTCGACGGCGTGGAGATGCACTTGCCAGGTAAAGATGTCGGCCTTTAAGTATCTGTTCAATAGGAGATTTCATATTTTACCAACCAAAAGCTTTTTCAGAATTAAGCCACTGTCCCTGAGCTTTCATTACCTGCTCTATAACATCACGGGCAACTCCAAAGCCGCCGTTTACAGTCGTGATGTATGCGGCAATTCTTTTGATTTCGTCAGCAGCATCGGCAGGCGCTACAGGCAATCCGACATAATTCATACATTCAAAGTCAGGAATGTCATCGCCACAATATACGACCTCTTCGGGTGTCAGACCATTTTCCTCAATCCAGGTTTTTAATAATGGCAATTTCATAGCTGCCTTTAGATAAACATCTTTGATACCGAGCTTTGTATAACGAACTTTAACAGCTTCGGTGTCGGCTCCGGTGATAATTGCAATTTTGTAGCCATGCTTGCAAGCCAACTGGAGAGCGTAACCATCCTTGATGTTTACCATTCGTGATGGGGTTCCATCGGGTAGCATTGGAATTGTTGCCGGAGATAATACACCGTCAACGTCAAAAACAAATGCTTTAATTATCTTAAGGTCTTTATTTATTCGGCTCATTTTTTTAATGAGTTAAATCGTTCAAAAATTTGATTGCTAAGTAGTTTATAAACTTCGGATTGGTCTTTATCTAAAAGGGATTGATGTTTTTCCATTACCAGTCGGTCGCCACGTCGAGCAGGTCCGGTCTGGGAATTGTCAGGTGACGAGTTAAGCGCATTCTTTAATGTCGCATTCAGTAACGGCTCCAATAGTTTCAGGTCAAATCCCCTGGCTTTCAAGATGTCATCGGCGATACACCACATATAGTTGCTGAAATTGCAGGCAAAGACAGCGGCACGATGTATGACTGCACGGTCGTCGCTCGATGTTCGTTTTACTTTATCACTTATTTTTACAGCAAGAGTTATGAGCGCATCTTCGGTCTCGCAATCATTACCCTCAATGAGTACAGGCAGATTTTTGAAATCAACTTCATCCCGTTTATTGAAAGTCTGGAGCAGATAAAAGACACCGTAATGACTTTTCACACCTTCAAAAACTGACATTGGAACACTTCCAGAAGTATGTGCCCAAATTCCGCTGTCAACCTTAATTTTTCGAGCCAACTCCCCTATTGCATCGTCTTTTACAGCTATAATATAGAAATCGACATTATCGACAATGTCATTGGTGTTGTTGACCGGAACGGCATTTTTCAGTTTACCGGCAAGTTGCTCGGCATGGCTGAGGGTCGGACTATAGACTTGGACTACATCGCCAATTTGGTCAAGTACAATTGCAAGATGCCCGGCAACGTTTCCACTGCCGAGCATTACAATTTTAGGTCTATCGTTTGATGAGATATTTTTTACCATTTACCGATGTGAACGCGTTCCCAAAGAAGTTTATCCGTATCCATTGGCTTGCGTACTTCATCTTTGTAACCGATAGTTACGATACATTCGAGTGAGACATTCTCAGGGATGTTGAGAATTGAACGTACAACATCTTCAGAAGGTGTACCGTCTTCGGCAAAACGTCCGCGTAGCTGAACCCAGCATGAACCCAAACCGAGATCGGCAACCTGGAGCTGCATAAAAGCGGCGGCGATTGATGCATCTTCAACCCATGCTTCTGATTTGGTCGAATCAACACCGACAACGACTGCCAACACGCAATTTTTAACCGGGAGTGTACCCATCGCGCGACATGTGCTGATTTGTTCGAGAACTTCTTTGTCTTCAACAACAGTGAGTTCCCATGCGCGGGTATTTTTTGATGTCGGAGCCATCAAAGCGGCTTCAAGAATTGTTTTTACATCATCCGGGTCAATCGGAGTATCGGTATATCGTCTAATGCTTCGACGATTTATCAGAAGATCGTGAAGATTTTCCATTCTATATATG
>JAIDRE010000165.1 GCA_029061925.1 Muribaculaceae bacterium
GGACAAGTGGGCTGACCGTTATATCGGTGCCGTCGGTATGGGAATGAGAGCCGGTAATCTTGTGAAAATGAATCCCTATCTTGAGAGCCATTTCATTGGTGACCCGACATTCCGTTTCAATTCGCCCGTTGGCAATGTTGATGTTAACGCGCTCCTTGCCGGTGATCCCGCTCAATGGAAACAATATCTCAACAGCGAATATCCTGCTCTCCGTGCAATGGCACTTCGCCAGCTTGCCGATGCCAATCTGATTGACAGTGATACGCTCCTTGCCGCTTATACAAATGACAACTCTGAGGTTGTTCGTATGGAGGCAATGATGCTCTTGTCAAATCTTGCCGACGACAATTTCATCAAGTGTCTTGACATGGCTGTTGATGACAGCTTTGAATTGATTCAACGTTTTGCTGTTAATTTTATTGGCGACTGTGGTAATCCCGAACTTGCTCGTGCTCTCGTGAGCGCTGGTCAGCGCAACAATACCGGCGAACGCATTGAATTTGGTGTCGAAAATTCGGCTGCCGTTTATCCCTGCAAATTGTTGTTGTCAACATTGGATTCAACCTTTGTCGATACTGACTATATGGATGCCGATGTCATTAAAGGATATATCGCTCATGCGCTTGATGTTTATGCCGATTCAGAACGCCTCACCGGCACTATGGAATTGTGCAATTCTGACAGTTTAACTGTTAAACAGCAGATTCAGAAGATTCGCACACTCCGCAATTCAAACATGCACTATCTCGTTGACGACATCCTTGTCTTCTTGCAGAAACCTCAAAAAGATGACGATGTAACCGTCAGCCTTCTCGAAGCTCTCGGCTGGTTTACCAAATCATTCCGACGTGACGACATAGCTGCGGTTGCCCTTGCAATGAGTAAAGACAAGACACGCAGTGCTGCTGTCCGCGATGAAGCTCTAAAAACCTACCGTCGACTCAAGCATCTATAATCCTAACCCTATAAACGCACAAAAAGCGCTGTACCAATTTTTTGAAGTGACCCCAAAAAGTTGGACAGATTAAACATTATCCAGTAATAGAAAGAGTTCGGTATTGTACCGGACTCTT
>JAIDRE010000166.1 GCA_029061925.1 Muribaculaceae bacterium
TGTTTGTGTTGATAAGTAGGTCGAAATGTCTATAACTGTCAACTTTTAAAAGAAGTTCGGGGCAATGAAAAAGAGACCGAACGAGACACCGCCGCTCCAGTGTCGAGATGGAGCATCGATATAGCTACCGTAGATTGTCAGAGCTCCAAACGGGAAATTATACACGGCGGCGAGTTCGCCAAAGAATGATGGATTGTCAAAACGTTTTCCATAGACAGGTTTCATATCGAGCCCTCGATTGATGCGACGATAGGGCATGAAGCAGTGAGCCATGCCTCGCAGTTGTAGATTTTCGGTAATCATATATACCGGGACAAGTCCGGCGGTAAGATAGCTATATGCTCTCATTCTTGGGTTGAAAGAGTTGAAGGTTGACGGAGCTGGATAGAACTCTTCGGCTGTAACGATTGCCTGGTCGTAGGTTGACGGTAACGAACGGGTTGTTGCAACTGCATTTGCCTCAATTCCGATTGAAAAATGGTCGCACAGTGGTTTGTAAAGTTGATAATTTATACCTAAGCGAGCCCACGGAGTAGTGGAGTAATATCTTGACTCGGCTACGTTTGCCGGTTTGTAAGTGTATTTGCCAATCATTCCGGCGAGTGTCGATTCAAATTTAGAGCCTGAAGTTGGATAAGAGTTGTTGTTTAGCGTGTTAAACTCCCATTTCAGGGCGGCTTGCCCGAGGTTATAGAATGAAATGTTACGTTTTTCATTCATATAATCGTGGATTGATGTTGTATAGAAACGATATGACAGATGCCCGAAACCGGCTGAGATTTCGGCTTTTGATGTGCGTCCGGTTGCAAGTCCATATTTGAGTTTACCAAACGCTTGCATATCGGTCAGATATGTGGGATTTTGCTCATAGAAGAACCTTACATTCTGGTGGAAGTTCATGCGAGATACAACAATGTCGGTAGTCAGTGAGGTTGGTTTGGGTGTACTGATAAATATACGTCCGAGCAGTTGTGCTGCCATATAGCTTTGACCGACCCAAGCGTTCAGTTTTGCCTCACGATGGTTTGTTGCCAACGAGCTATATCCGGCATTCAAGAAAATCATCGAGTTGGTTGTCGATGTGATATATCCGCCAAATCCGACATTAAAGTTGTCTTTGACAGTAGCTTTGAGGTGGAGCGTGAACAGGCTGTCGCCGAGGCGATATTTGGCTTTGGGGACGAGATTGCGCAGCTTGTTTCCGGTAATGGCACGATAGTATGCCATTTTAGCGTGTTGAAGTCCGAATGTGTCGGCTTTGGTGTCGGTAAATATGTTTTTGAAATATTGGTCTTGTTGGGGAGTGCCACCGGAAACTGTAACAGAATCAAAGCGTACGTAGGGTGTTGATGATTTGAATACGGCACGGCGAAGGTTTCTCTCAGATTTAGGAGTACGCCATGTTACGCGAGAGCATATAGAATCCATCATCGACATCGCATGGTCATAGCCGATTTGGTATATTGCCGGAGCTTTTTGGAAGTCGAGCAACGAGAATCGGCTAAGGTCAATCTTGAGCTTAATGCCAAGGTTTGGGGGGAGAGAATAGTCGTTGTTTTGGATAATCATATCCTCAAGCTGTTCGAGGAGGTCGTTTGATTTGGGTTTGCCGTCGGGTCTTGAAACATCGACTCCAATCATCATGTCGGGCGCAAAGTCGGTGTTCATGACGTCAACCGGGAAGTTATCATAAATACCGCCATCATAGACGAGTACGCCATCCATTTCGATAGGTTGAAAAACCACAGGGAAGCTCATTGAAGCTCGTATGGCATCACCGAGATTACCTTTACGGCAAACAATCTTGTGCTTGTGATAGACGTCAGAAGTGATTGAACGATATGGCACAAAGAGTTTGTTGAAATCGCCGTTACACTGTGCTGTATATGCAGAGAAAAGCTCCATGAAAGCAAAGTTCATCGGTAAAGGAGAAATCAGACTTGACGGTAGAAAAGAGGATGTATGGGTAGAATCGTTTCGAGTTGGAATCGAAACGTTAAGCATTGCCGGTGTTGGGCGGTGCTTGAAGAAATAATAGGTAAGACTCTCATTGATTTGTCCGGTTGACCAGTTGGCAAAGTCTTTGGACTCAAGAAGCTCCATCATTTCGGCAGGTGTGTATCCTGCGGCATAAAGTCCGCCGACAATAGCCCCCATTGACGTGCCAACGACATAATCAATGGGGATATTGTTGTCTTCTAACGCCTGAATAACTCCGATATGCGCAATACCCTTGGCTCCGCCACCGCTGAGAACAAGCCCGACTGACATAGGTTTGAGAGTGTCGGCATGGTTGCTAATTTTTGGTGCAGATATTGACTTGAAAGGGTATATGAGTATGATTATCAAAGCGATAATCAGTATGCGGAGTTTATTCATTTGGTTAGATTTTATTATTAAAGTATGGTTTTAGCGATTGTTATTCAACAACGTAGGGATAGAGAAAATCGCGCCAGGCGAGATAGCCGTTGCCCATGAGATGTAGTCCGTCGTTGGTATATTGAGGATCGAGGTTGTCGTTGCGGTCAGCAAAAATCGGGCGAGAGTTGATCCATTTGAAACCTTTGTCGTTAGCCATCGCTTTGACTTTTGTGTTGATGTCGCGGATAACCTGTTCTTTGCCAAAGATTGCTTTGTAGCGTTTGAACGAGTTGTTGATTGGAAGGAGCGACTGAACGTAGAGTTTTGTGTCGGGAGTTTTAACACGGATATAGTCGATGAGATTGCCGATTGCGGTTGCAATAGAGTCGGCGGTTAAGTCGTGAGAAACATCATTGACACCAATCAAGAGAAAAATCTTTTTGGGATGACCATTGACAACGGGATCGACGCGTTCCATGATACCCTCGACGATATCGCCATTTATACCGCGGTTCTTGATGTTTGGCATGTTGAAGAGTTCGTGCCACTCGCATCCGTGAGTCAAGCTGTTACCGAGAAAAACGATGTCATCTTCGTTAACGTGGAGTACATCGAAAAGTGATGCACGTTGATAATAGAGTTCGGTATATTTTTTAGGAGCGTTCTGTCCAAACAGAGAAAGGAAACAAGAAAGCATTATAGAGAGGATGATAGTTTTTTTCATTTTAGATAGATAGGTATAAAACGGAAAAGGGGATTGCCCTAAGGCGCCCCTTTTACCGTCGTTATTGTTATGTTTAATTAGTGTTCCTGACGATAGGCGTCGGTGGCTTTTTTAACAGAGCCGTGCATGAGAAGAAGACGTTTTGACTCTTCGTAGGGGAGTCCAAGTTCTTCAGCAACCATGCGGGTGCCACGGTCAACGAGTTTAGCGTTAGAGAGCTGCATGTTAACCATTTTGTTACCTTTTACACGACCCATCTGAATCATAACCGAGGTAGTGATCATGTTGCAGATCATTTTTTGACCTGTACCTGATTTCATACGAGAGCTACCGGTTACATATTCGGGACCAACAACCATTTCGATAGCGATGTCGGCTGCTTCTGAGATAGGAGCATCGGGATTAGAGGTGATTGCTGCGGTCAAAATGCCATGTTCGCGGCAAGCTTTGAGAGCACCGATAACATAGGGAGTTGTACCTGAAGCGGCAATACCGATAACGGTGTCTTTATCGTTGATGTCAAATTTTTCGAGATCTTTCCAGCCTTGGAGTGTATCGTCTTCGGCATTTTCAACCGGGTTGCGGAGGGCAGTGTCACCACCGGCAATAAGACCGATAACCCATGATGGATCCATACCGAATGTGGGAGGAATTTCTGATGCGTCGAGTACACCGAGACGTCCTGAAGTTCCGGCACCCATATAGAAGATACGACCACCGCGTTTCATTCGGGGCACAATTTCAGAAACGAGTTTTTCAATCTGCGGAATTGCTTTTTCAACAGCGAGAGCTACTTTTTTATCTTCGTTATTGATGTCGCGCAAGATTTCACCGATGCTCTTTTTTTCGAGATCGTTGTAGAGCGAGGGTTGTTCGCTGATTTTTACAAACATTGCTATAAAT
>JAIDRE010000167.1 GCA_029061925.1 Muribaculaceae bacterium
AACATGGATTGCACTAAATTTACGGTGGGGATGACCAAATGCCCGGTCAAGCGTATGAGTTGAGTCGAGCCCCGGTTTATAGGCAGCCGCTCCAAGCTGTTGAAATTGAGGAGTGGCGTCATATAGAAATTTTACAGCTTCGTCGTAGGTCATAAATCAGAAAATAATCAATCCCGTAATTCCGGCTAAAATAATTACTAAAATAGGATGAATTTTAGTAAAAAAGACAATACAAAACGATATAATACAGATGATTACCGATTTTATTATATCGTCAGTCTCGCTGCCAAAGTTGGCTGTATTCATCAGCAATAGAGCTGCCGAGGCGATGAGCCCCACAACAACAGGACGTAATCCCGCAAAAACACCTTTGATTAATGCGCTCTCTTTGTGGCGAGTGATAAAGTGGCTTGTATATGTGACAAGTAAAAATGACGGTAGAACTACAACCAACGTACAGGTAATCGAACCAAGCAAGCCCCAGATAACACCTTCAAATCCGGCGTGTCCCGGTGCTACATATCCGATATAAGTTGCTGAGTTAATACCGATTGGACCAGGAGTCATCTGAGAGATGGCAACAATATCGGTAAACATTTGTTCGGTAATCCAACCCGGACCGACAATCTCACGCTCGATGAGTGCTAACATCGCATATCCACCACCAAAACCAAACAATCCGATTTTGAGATAGCTCCAGATAAGTTTGAGGTAAATCATTTTGTCTCCTCCTTTCTTTTCAGCCCGTTACGGGTAAACCAAACATATCCGCCGATTCCACCCAAAACGATATATAGAATCGGGTTGGAAATGACCGGAATACGAGACCAGATCAAAACTGCAACCGCAATAGGTATTATAGCGGTTTTCCATGTAAGTTTAGCCGCTTTAGCAGATGTGATTACCGGAGCAATAATCAATGCAACTACCGCCGGACGAATTCCCATGAATATAGAACTGATAACAGCGTTATTTTTGATTATATCTGGAGTCAGGAAAACAGCAATGGCAAGGATTATCAAGAATGACGGAAGAATAGTTCCGAGAGCTGCAAATAGGCTGCCTTTCATCCCACGCAGACGGTCACCGACAGCAACCGAGATATTTACAGCAAGGATTCCGGGCAACGATTGTGCAACTGCGAGCAAATCAAGAAATTCAGATCGTTCAATCCAGTGATGTTTATCGACAATTTCCTTTTCAATAATGGAAATCATCGCCCATCCACCGCCAAAGGTAAATGCACCTATTTTAAAGAATGTAGAAAATAGTTGAAATAATTGTTTCATTAGTGTGATATGTTATTTCAGTGCAAAGGTACGAACAACTATTCTCTTAATAAAATATTTGTGTTTAAATTTATGAACCAAATAGCGGTTTTGGTTGTCTTATATTATATAAATGTAATGTAAGATGAAAACGAAACATAACAATACATATATTAAATGTACGGTCGAGGAGGATGCTCCACTATATGAATCGTTTATTTATATAGACGGTGTTACCCCCGATAAAGACAATCGCAATGTTTCTTTGTCTTCATGCAACAAAAACGATGTCGAACAGATTGTTAACGATTTGTTGATTAATCGCAGTGTTAAGATTAAAAAGGTTGAAGAATTGTCTGAACCACGATATGCTGTCGATCTCGATGCAACGCGAACAGATGATTTGCCCTATATCATTATAAATATAAAGGATATTGAGACTTTCCCTCATAGCGAGGCAAGTTAAATGGCTGATAGTCTGTTATCTCTGCATCACATTAATAGAAGAATATGTTACTCACACTTACATACGACGAACTTTCAAAACTGATAGAGAATCAAACGGGTAAATCATTGAAGTTTAACCGTGTAAATTCATCTACCGTTAATATTACGACTAAATTAAGCTTGTCTTTCTTTAGTATAAATCCTGAAATTAGAATCAGGATTGTTGAGATAAAAGGTGTTTTGCTGACGTTGGAATATACCGGCAATAAATTGGTAAATATTCTCGGTAAAACTGTTTTGAACCGCATTCAGGCACGTCAAACCGAACCATATATATGTGGCGGCAGTAATCGCTTGATAACCATTAATATGGGGCTGATTCCAAAACTCAAGGAACTTCTGCCGATTATTGATATTCGTGCTATTTATTTCAACAACGGTCATATCGCTGTAGAAGGCAACGTTGTTGATAAAGTATAAGATATTGTAATAAATTCATCAAAATTCATTATATTTGCAACAATGAAAAATCAAAATGTAACCCCATTAATTGAACAAGATCATAAACTTGGTTTGGCATTGAGTGGCGGAGGCGCACGCGGCTTTGCTCATCTCGGTGCAATTCGTGCTCTTGAAGAAGCAGGCTTAAAGCCTGATATTGTGGCAGGTGTCAGTGCCGGATCTGTGGTAGCGGTGCTTTATGGTGCCGGTGTGCCCATTGACGACATTATGTCAGCGTTTACCGATCGTAAGTTCTCTGATTTTGCTAATGTCAATCTACGAATAAATGCCAATCAGGCTTTGTTTGATTTTAGCAAGTTTAAAAATTTCATGTCTGAAATGGTAGCTCCTTACAAAAATCTTGAGGATTTACCTATTCCTACATTTGTCGGGGTTACAGATTTTGACCACGGTGTCCCGACTGAGTTCCACACCGGTGATATTGCCGATGCGGTTGCAGCGTCATGCAGTATTCCAATATGCTTTAAGCCTCAGATAATTAACGGTGTACCCTATGTTGACGGTGGCGTTCTCAGAAATATGCCCTCGTGGATTATACGCAGCCGATGCCGTCGATTGATTGGGGTGAACTGTAGTCCGCTTTTGTCAACCGACACGTCACACGATTCGCTTCTTGAAATTGCGATGAGAGCTTATAATCTTATGGCAAAAGCAAATCAAGCGTTCGATATGGATATGTGTGACTTAGCAGTTGAAACTCCACAATTAGCCAACTACAAGGTGTTTAACCTTAAAGAAATAAACAAAGTCTTTATAAGCGGATATGCCACAATGAAAAAAGCCTTAAAAGAGGTTGACTGGCTGTCTGAATTACAAGCCGAAATGAAAAACTAACATTTTCGGCAATAATTTTTATATGAAACCAATCATTTATCAACTTTTCCCACGGTTATTTACCAACTATAACGAAACCTGTATCCATGACGGGTCAATCGAGCAGAACGGCTGTGGCAAAATGAACGGCTTTACGCCACGAGTTCTTAATTCGATTAAAGAGTTGGGAGTTACACATATATGGTACACCGGCGTTATCGAACATGCCCATGCCACCGATTATTCAAAGTATGGTATTACGCCTGATAACCCCCATGTAGTCAAAGGTAAAGCAGGTTCGCCATACGCAATCAGTGACTATTATGACATAGATCCCGATATCGCGGTTAATGTGCCGAAACGGCGTGAAGAGTTTGAGGCTCTTGTCGAGCGCACACATGCCGCAGGAATGAAAGTGATAATCGACTTTGTTCCAAACCATGTTGCCCGACGTTATTGTTCTGATGCAAAGCCTGTTGGAATTAATGACTTTGGCGCAAACGATGACAATTCAAATTTCTTTTCGCCGTTCAATGACTTCTATTATATTTCTCGCCAGCAGTTCTCACCGTCAATAGATTTGGGACAGGGTGATGATGCTTATGTTGAATTCCCGGCTAAGGCATCGGGCAACGACTGTTTCTCGGCTTTTCCCGACCAAAACGACTGGTATGAGACAGTTAAGCTGAATTATGGCGTAGATTATGGCGATGGCTCATGCCACTTTGACCCGATTCCACCCGTTTGGTTCAAGATGTTGCATATTCTTCGCTATTGGGCGTCAAAAGGGATTGACGGATTCAGATGTGACATGGTATTTATGGTTCCGCTTGAGTTTTGGAAGTGGGCAATTCCGGCTGTCAAGAAAGACTATCCCGATTTGATTTTCATTGGCGAGATATATGACGTAAACATCTATAAAGATTTTCTTGAAGCAGGTTTTGACTACCTCTATGACAAAGTTAATCTTTATGATACATTACGCGCCATTGAATGTAGCAACGTTTCAGCAGCGCAGATTACAGATTGCTGGCAACGTATTGATTCAGTGAAAGATAAAATGCTCAACTTCCTTGAAAATCACGATGAACAGCGTTTTGCTTCTGAATTTTATGCAGCTGATCCGGCGTTGGTAATCCCCTCTTTGGTTGTGAGTTCGACTCTGTCAAATGGTCCGGTAATGATTTATGCCGGTCAGGAACTTGGCGAACCGGCTAATGACGCAGAGGGCTTCAGTGGTAAGGATGGTCGCACAACAATATTTGATTACTGGAGTTTGTCAACTTTGAGACGTTGGCTTAATTCAGGAAAACCATCGACCGACAAGCTTACCGACCGAGAAAAATGGCTTAGAAATCAATATACAAAAATCCTGAGTCTATGTAATGAAGAAAAAGCAATCAGCAATGGCAATTTCTTTGATTTAATGTATGTTAACTATCAAAACAAGACATTAGATCCCCATCGCCAATATGTTTATATAAGGTATGACAAAGATTCGTTGCTCATTATCGCAGTCAACTTCGGGTCAAATTCATGTGATTTAATGATAAATATTCCGCAGTTGGCAATAAATATGACCGGTTTCAAGGTCGGGAAATATGATGCTGTCGAACTTTTGTCTGATAAAAAGGCTGAAAAATATTTCAGAGCCGAACAGCCGTTCAACACGTTTGTTGCTCCCCATAGCGCTGTGATTTGGAAACTTTCTAAAAAAAAGCGAACCGACAACAGCAAAAAGTAACGTTCAGATAACAATTAGACAAAACAAATTGCGTATCTTTGCAAAAAAATTAAGCGGGTCAATTTAATAATTGTCCGCTAAAATATAAACAAAAGGTTTAAAACCAACCATTTCACAATCTTATGTTACCACCGTTTAAGATTTTTGCCGGTACAAATTCACGTTACATGGCAGAAGAGATTTGTAAAGACCTCGGGGTTGAACTTGGTCAAATGAACATCCAACGTTTTGCCGATGGCGAGTTTGAAGTATCATTTGAAGAGTCAATTCGTGGATGCGAAGTATTCCTTGTGCAATCTACATTCCCGACAAGTGACAATTTGATGGAGCTTCTCCTGATGATTGATGCAGCTAAACGTGCTTCAGCTCAGTCAATTATCGCTGTAATCCCCTACTTTGGATGGGCTCGTCAAGACCGCAAGGACAAACCTCGTGTTTCAATTGCCGCTAAACTTGTTGCCGATCTTTTATCAACAGCCGGTGTAAACCGTGTAATCACGATGGACTTGCATGCTGATCAGATTCAGGGCTTCTTCAATGTTCCCGTCGATCACCTCTATGCTTCATCGGTATTCATCCCCTACATCAAGTCGCTCAACTTGCCCGATCTCGTAATCGCTACTCCCGATGTTGGTGGTGCTAAACGTGCAAATACATACGCTAAATACTTTAACGTTCCCTTGGTACTTTGTCACAAACAACGTGCAAAAGCAAATGTTGTTGCTATAATGACCGTTATCGGTGACGTTAAAGACAAGAATGTGATTCTTATTGACGATATGGTTGATACTGCAGGTACAATCACCAAGGCAGCCGACCTGATGATTGCCAACGGTGCTAAGAGCGTTCGTGCTCTCGCTTCACACGCAATCATGAGCGACCCCGCATCAGAACGTGTTGACAACTGTGGTTTGACTGAAATGATCTTCACAAACTCAATTCCATTCAAAAAAGACTGCAAGAAAGCAACCATTCTTTCTGTTGCCCGTCTTATCGCTGATACAATACGTCGTGTTCACGAAAATCAATCAATTTCGTCTCAATATCTTATCTAAGACAGATACAACTCAAAATAAAAAGTGCCGGAACTTCAGTTTCGGCACTTTTATTATATTATGAGATAAAAATACTAAGAGGGAATCTGCATTGTCATACAATGGAGCGAACCATGCTGACGAATGAGCGCATTACAGTCAATTGTTATTATCTGATGATCAGGGAATGCTATTTTTATGATTTGTGAGGCAAGCAAGTCGTTGGCTTTCTGACCGTAAACGGGCATCAACACAGCATTGTTCACAACCAGATAGTTGGCGTATGTTGCCGGCAAACGCTCCCCTTCTTCATCATAGATCGGGTCGGGCATTGGGAGCGCAACCAAATTATATGGCTGACTGTCAGCTGCTCGCATTGCTTTCAGTTCGTCTTCCATCGCTTTTAATTCAGCATAGTGCTCATCAGCGGGATTATCACATCGAACATAGACGATTGTGTTTCCCGGAGCAAGTCGAGCAAGTGTATCTGTGTGGCTGTCAGTATCATCGCCGGCGAGATAGCCGTGTTCGAGCCAAAGAATATGATTGATATTCAATGTGTCTTTGAGATAATCTTCAATCTCGGTGCGTGACATCTGACCGTTACGGTTGGGCGAAAGTAAACATCTCGAAGTCGTGAGGAGCGTTCCGTTTCCATCGGTTTCGATTGACCCACCCTCAAGAACAAATCCAAGACGGTTGACATAATCTCCTTTTAAAACTCCGTTGTCAAACAGTCGTGAGGTCACGAGATTGTCTTTGTCTGATGCAAATTTTAGCCCCCAGCCGTTAAATTTAAAGTCGAGGTAGGTCGGATAGCCAAACGGTTCAGACTTGTCAATTAGTGAGATAGGCCCGAAATCACGAGCCCAGGTGTCGTTTGTCGGCATTTCAACAAACTTGATTTTATTGACATCATCGCCAAGAGCTTTTGAAAGTTTCTCGGTGGGTTCCGACAGGTCGGGAGCGACAATTATCATTGAAGAATGTTGAACAATGGCTTTTGAAATTTCAATGAAGCATTGCTGAACATCGTCAAGCATGTAGTTCCAGTCAGTATCTTTATGGGGCCACGCCATCAAAATTGCTCTTGATGGCTCCCATTCGGCAGGAAAATAAAGATTATTTGATGACATTTTTATGCGTCGTAGTCAGTGAGTGAATCCCATTTTTCTTCCTGGGATTGAATAAGTTCCTCGGCATATTCTGAAAAACCGGTTCGTTCGGAATAACCCATCTGTTCACACCATTCTTTATATTCTGCTTTTAACTCCGGGTCATCGGCAATCATTCGTTTAAACTCTGAAATAGCCATATCGAGAGCCCCTGTTTGAGTCAAAAGGTTTTGAATCAGTTCGTTAAAGTCTGTCATGGTAAACTTAACCTAAATAAAAGTTTTAATTAGTAATACAATAAGTTAATTATAAATCAGGCATAAAATAGTATTAAATGCCCTTTAATTTTTTGCAAAGATACAGAAATATTACTTTTCTTCAAAATATCACCTCATAATATTTCTTATAAATTGGGCTTTTTGTCATCAAAGTTGGTATTTTTGTAAAACAAAATTGAGATTATGTTTAAAAGTGGCAAAAATACATTAACTTTGTAGCCGTAAATTTTGTTATATAGTTAAGGTGGGCTATTATAATTTAGCCAAAACCTTACTCATCACATTATGTCTAAGTAGATTATTTAATAAAAATGGTATTTTCAGTCGCTTCTTTTGGACGCTATTGTATTTTCAGTCGAAGGGCTTTCTCAAAGCCGGAGAAATGGAAAATGTTCTTTAAGCGTACACTTCTTGAGATATCAAAACTTGGAATCGATTCTATTCCACTTGTAATCATTATATCTCTCTTTATTGGTGCGGTATGTGCAATTCAGATGCAGCTTAACGTAACATCACCACTTATGCCGTCATATACTGTCGGCTTGGCTACAAGAGAAATCATCCTGCTTGAATTTTCAAACTCAATATTGTGTTTGATTCTCGCCGGAAAGGTAGGCTCGAACATAGCATCTGAAATCGGAACAATGAGAGTTACCGAACAGATTGATGCTCTTGATATTATGGGTATTAATTCATGCTCATATCTCGTACTCCCCAAAATAGTCGGATTTGTATTGTTTATGCCCGTTTTGGTTGTGTTTTGTCAGGTAACATCTTTGTTTGGCGGCTACACAGTTGCTTTAGTATCAGATATTATCAGTGTCACAAAATACACCTATGGCTTGCAAATGTTCTTTAACGAATGGTATATTTGGTATGGCATCATCAAGGCTACTGTTTTTGCTTATATAATTGCCTCGGTATCATCATTTTTTGGATATTATGTCAAAGGCGGTGCGCTTGAAGTTGGTAAAGCCAGCACCAACGCTGTCGTAATCAGCTCTATTGCTATTCTATTATTTGATGTTATACTCACTAAACTTTTGTTGCAATGATCGAAGTAAAGAATATAACCAAGTCGTTTGACGGCAAGACAATTCTTCATAATGTGTCGGCAACATTCTATACCGGCAAAACCAATTTGATTATTGGTCAGAGCGGTTCGGGTAAAACAGTTTTAATGAAGTCAATAGTTGGTCTTATCAAACCAGAAGAGGGAGAAATTCTCTACGACGGCAGAGACATGATGAAGATGGATATGAAGCAAATGAAGCAGATTAGAAAGGAAATCGGTATGCTTTTCCAAGGGTCTGCCCTATTTGACTCGGAAACCGTTCTGGGAAACGTGATGTTCCCTCTTGTCATGTTTACCGACGACCCTTATGAAAAGATGCTTGAACGAGCTAACTTCTGTCTTGATCGTGTGAATCTGAAGGGCGCTGAAAACAAATATCCGTCTGAAATTTCGGGCGGTATGCAAAAGCGTGTGGCAATCGCACGCGCCATTGCACTCAATCCCAAATATCTGTTTTGCGATGAGCCGAACTCTGGTCTGGATCCCAAGACATCAATAGTTATTGACGAACTTTTGAGTGACATTACCCACGAATATAACATCACAACTATTATAAATACCCACGACATGAACTCGGTACTCGGTATCGGTGAAAATATTGTATTCATCAACAAGGGCTATCGCGAGTGGGTTGGCGACAAACAGGCAATTTTTGCATCGACCAATGAAGCTTTAAACGATTTTGTGTTTGCATCCCGACTTTTCCAAGAGGTAAAAGATTATATCGTGAGCCATGGTACAACAAAACGTCCAAGCACCGATGCTATGTGATATTACATCCTCATAACCAGTGTATTTCAATATGAATTTTAAAGTAATTGTTTTAACTGTCTTACTATGCTCAACCGCTATGGTTAACGCCATGTCGGCTGACTCGGTCGATGTGAATATATCGACTGATACAGCTCAGGTTGTGCGCAAGAAAGACAATATCATAACCAAAGTCGTAAATTACTTTAAGGAATCAAATGAAGATAAAATCGGTAAAAAAATCAATTTCAGCATCATTGGTGGTCCCCACTATTCATCTGACACGAAATTGGCTTTAGGACTGGTCGCTGCCGGACTTTACCGCACCAGTCTCGCCGATTCAATGATTACACCGAGTAACCTGTCGATATATGCCGATGTTTCGACAATCGGATTTGTTATGGTAGGCGTAAAGGGTTATCATATTTTTCCAGCTGATAAATACCGTATTAACTATAAGGTATATTTCTATTCATTCCCAAGCAAATTCTGGGGAATCGGATATGCAAACGGCTATAATAAGTTGAACGAGACAAAATATAATCGTCTGCAAACCAAGCTCGAAGCTGATTTTATGTTTAAATTGGCTCCGGCACTCTACATCGGACCTGCCGCCGAATATGTATTTGTTGACGGCAAAAAGATTAAAGACCACTTTGAACTTTGGCAAAACGAAGACCGTGCAACAAGGTCATACGGCATTGGTTTTAAAGCATCTTACGACACACGCGACAATATATCAAATGCTTATCAAGGACAATTTGTATCGCTCGAACAACGTTTCTTTCCACGATTCTTGTTTAATAGATACGCCTTCTCAAGAACCGAATTGACTGCCAACACCTATCATCGCGTTTGGAAAGGCGGCGTGCTTGCGGCTCAGATTCACGGTGAAATCACATACGGCAACACCCCATGGAGTATGCTTGCCGAACTTGGTGGAAGCGAGTCGATGCGCGGTTATTTCGAGGGACGCTATCGCGATAAAAGCGAGATTGACATGACTTTGGAGTTGCGTCAGCATATATATCACCGAAATGGAGCCGTTGTCTGGGTTGGCGCCGGTACCGTTTTCCCTGAATTCTCGGCTATTAGATTTAAACACATATTGCCCAACTACGGCATCGGCTATAGATGGGAATTTAAAAACAGAGTAAACGTTCGACTTGACTATGGCTTTGGTCGTGGTCAGTCGGGATTTGTATTCCAAATAAATGAAGCATTCTAAAAAATACCTCAGAATCCCGGTAATTTTGGCATTGGTAATGCCATTTTTGCTCATAGTTCCAAATATTGGCTTGGATTTTACCGAGCACATGACATGGATTGCAAACGCAGTAAACATCATTTTCCCGTTATCAGTTTATGCGTTTTTGTTTTCACTTTGGCGTCGAGTCGGGCTTACAACGTTACTGACTATTCCGCTGATGGCTTTGGCATCGTTCCAGATTGTGCTTCTCTTCTTATACGGAGGGTCGATAATCGGTGTGGATATGTTCCTGAATGTTGCAACCACCAGTGTCAGCGAGGCGAGCGAGCTTCTCGGCAGCTTGTTGACTGCAATTGGCTTTGTACTTATATTATATGTGCCGGTTTTGGTTATGGCATTCCTGGCTGTCAGCCGACGAATGAATCTGACCCAAAAGTTTATCAGAAAATATCGTAAGGTCGCTGCCGTATGTTTTAGCCTATCTGTGTTTATGACAATTTGTTGCAGCATTTTCGTGAAAGATTACACTGTAAAAAACTATCTTTTCCCAGTCAACATATTCAAGAATTTTCAGCTTGCACTTGATCGTGTCAGCGATCTCAAAAACTATGAGAGCCGATCGCGCGATTACGCCTATAATGCAGTATCTACCCGCTCCGATTCTATCCCCGAGGTATATGTAATGGTTGTTGGAGAAACTTCACGAGGAAATAACTGGCAACTTGTCGGTTATGATCGTCCGACCAATCCCCGGTTGTCTGAAACCGAAGGTGTGGTATTCTACCCGAAGGCAATTACCGAGTCAAATACCACACACAAGAGTGTGCCGATGATTATTTCTAACCTCGATGCTACTTGTTTCGATGATATTGAGGTTCGTAAAAGTATTCTGACTGCGTTTAAAGAAGCGGGATATAAAACATATTTCTTCTCAAATCAAAAACGTAACAGATCATATACCGAGTTCTTTAGCAATGAGGCAGATTCGGTTTATTATGTGCCCGACTATACAAACGGTCTTACCTATGACAGCGAATTGATTAAGATGATGAATGACGTCGTCGTTAATGACACAATTAATAAGAAAAAATTCTTTGTGCTTCATACATACGGTTCACACTTCAATTATCTCGACCGCTACCCTGCAGAGTTCACCTACTTTACTCCCGACAAATATGATAATGCAACGATGGATGCACGCGAAAATTTGATTAACGCCTTTGATAACACTATCAGATATATTGATTCATATCTTGCCGATGCAATCAACTCGCTTGACTCGCTGAATTGCCCGGCAGCGCTTGTATATGCCGCTGACCACGGCGAAGATATCTATGATGACAAACGCAAACGATTCCTTCATGCTTCTCCTATCCCGACAAGCTATCAGCTACACGTGCCGATGCTTGTCTGGACTTCTAAGACTCTTGATAATATGAATCCAGAATTTAGAGCCGGATTGGAGAATAACACATCTAAAACTGTTGGATCTACAGTTGCGTTATTCCATACAATCTGTACGCTTGCCGGACTTGAAATGCCATGTTTGCAAGAAAAAGAATCGCTCACATCAGCTAACTTGGAGCCATTCACATTTAAATATGTCAGCGACCGAAATGAGTGCTATACATTAAAAGATATGCACTTCCCAAAAGTTGACAAAGAGTACCTATTAAAACTCGGTGTTGAAGAAAATGAAAATTAGTAAGTTTTAAAAGTTTTCTATTTTAAATTTTAATTTACTGATTATTAACAAAGTAAAAAATTTATAAGAGTTAAAAGTTTTCCAAAACGAAAATATTTGTAAATAATTTCAGGGTCTTACTCTTGCAAAATAAGAAAATTCTTACTTACTTTGCAGAGTAATTCCTGTTTAATACAGGATGCATTGTTAGACCTATCATTATTAATATTCCAAGAAAACTTTAAGCTCTATTATGATTCAAACAGTTGTTAAACGTGACGGACGTATTGTCGGCTACAACGAAGAAAAAATCAAAGCGGCAATCCGCAAGGCTATGCTTCAGACCTCAATGGGTGAAGATGAGTCATTAATTGGTAAAATTACCGACAGAATCGGTGTTACCGGTCGGGAACAAATGACTGTTGAAGAGATTCAAGACCGAGTTGAATATGAATTGATGAAAAGTCCCCGTAAAGAGGTGGCTAAACGCTATATTGCCTACCGCGATCAGCGCAGCATTGCCCGTCGTGCCAAGACCCGTGAGGTATTTCTTGAAATCATCGAAGCTAAAAATAACGATGTGACTCGTGAAAATGCAAACATGAATACCGACTCACCTGCCGGAATGATGATGAAGTTTGCAAGCGAGACAACCAAACCATTTGTCGATGACTATCTTATTTCTCAAGAAGCTCGCGATGCGGTTAAATCATCATATATCCATATCCACGACAAGGACTACTACCCTACCAAAAGTTTGACTTGTGTTCAGCATCCGCTTGACCGAATTCTCAAAGGTGGCTTTATTGCAGGTCACGGCGAGTCACGTCCGGCAAAACGTATTGAAACCGCGAGTGTAATCGGTTGTATCTCACTTGAAACCGCTCAAAATGAAATGCACGGCGGACAAGCAATCCCTGCATTTGATTTTTATTTGGCTCCATACGTAAGATCTTCATATATCGAAGAATTGAAGAATATCGAAGCGATGACCGGTGAAGATTTGAAAGAATTATATAACGAACAACTTGACGATTTTTTGACAGCACCTGTTGAAGGTTTGACAGGCAAAAATCGTTATCGCCAACACGCTATGAACCGAACAGTTGCTCGTGTTCATCAGGCGATGGAGGCTTTTGTCCACAACATGAATTCAATCCATTCACGAGGCGGAAATCAGGTCGTGTTCTCATCAATAAATTATGGCACAGATACTTCGGCTGAAGGTCGTTGCATCATTCGTGAATTGCTTAAAACTACATATTTGGGAGTTGGAAATGGAGCTACAGCCATTTTCCCTATCCAGATATGGAAGGTGAAGAAAGGTGTAAACTATGACCCCAAGGATCGTAACTACGATTTATATATAGAAGCCTGCAAGGTAACAGCACGACGTTTCTTCCCTAACTTCGTGAACCTGGATGCAACATTCAATACTCACGAAAAATGGAATGAAAAAGACCCTGAACGTTATAAATATGAAGTAGCGACAATGGGTTGCCGTACACGCGTCTTTGAAAACCGTTATGGCGAGAAGACTTCAATCGGTCGCGGAAACTTGAGCTTCACTACAATTAATATTGTGCGTCTTGCAATCGAATGCATGAGCTATCTTGATAAGGATGAACGAATTGAACATTTCTTTGCCAAACTTGACGATGTCCTCGATTTGACAGCGCGTCAACTCAACGACCGATTCCAATTCCAAAAATCTGCTCTTGCCAAACAGTTCCCACTGTTGATGACCCGCTTGTGGAATGGTGGTGAAAAACTCGGACCGAATGACACAATTGAGCCTGTTATAAATCAAGGTACTCTCGGTATCGGATTTATCGGACTTGCCGAATGTCTTGTAGCCCTGACCGGTAAACATCATGGTGAAGACGCTGAATCACAGAAACTTGGATTGAAGATTATTTCACACATGCGTGATCGTGCCGTTGAATTTTCAGAGCAATATAACCACAACTATTCAATCCTCGCGACTCCCGCCGAGGGGCTTGCCGGCAAATTTACAGTGAAAGATCGCAAGGCTTTCGGTGTTTTACCGGGAATTACCGACCGAGCATACTATACTAATTCAAACCATGTTCCGGTTTATTACCACTGCTCACCGCGCCATAAAGCTAAAATTGAAGCCCCATATCACGATCTGACTCGTGGCGGTCACATTTTTTATGTCGAAATTGATGGTGATGCAACTCATAATCCCAAGGCAATCAGTGATATTGTTGACCTGATGCACACACATAACATCGGTTATTGCTCGGTTAACCATAATCGTAACCGTTGTATGGATTGTGGATATGAAGATGCTTCTGATTCTCTTGACCAATGTCCTAAGTGTCAGAGTCATAACATTGATAAACTTCAGCGTATTACCGGATATTTGGTCGGAACAACCGATCGTTGGAATAGTGCGAAACTTGCTGAACTTAACGACCGAGTAATACACAAGTAAATGAGAGTCGTCGATATTGTTGACGGTACATCGGTCGATGGTCCGGGATTGCGCACGACAATCTATTTTGCCGGCTGCAATCACCGTTGCCCGGGGTGTCATAATCCTCATACCTGGAATTTTGATGCAGGGACAGAGATGAGTCAGCAAGAGATTATAGGTCGTATTATTGAAAATGACTTTGACGTTACGTTTTCAGGTGGCGACCCAATGTATCAGCCGGCTGATATTCTACCACTTGCCAAGCAAATAAAGTCATTGGGCAAAACAATTTGGTGTTATACCGGCTTCTTGTTTGAAGAGATATTGTCATCGCCCGAAATGTCAAAGTTGCTCCCCTATATCGATGTCATTGTTGACGGACCATTTGTTGAGTCGCTGAAAGATACAGAATTAATTTTCAGAGGGTCATCAAACCAACGAATCATTGATGTGTCGGCAACAATATCTTCAGGTAATATTCTCCTTGCAAAACTATTTTAAGTACTGAAATATAGAATATTAGCGTTTGATTTTAAGCTGTAGGTTCTTTATTGAAACCTACAGCTTAACTATTTTTAACCGGGTTTATATTGACAAAGTGCCAATTTATGTTGTATCTTTGCCAAAAAAATAATCAAACCTCTTAATCTACAAATTTTATGAAATCATTTACTTTCCGCAAAAATTGGAGCGAATTTATCTCTAAAATGGTGCCTGAAAAACGCCACGATGCTATTGTGTATGTCTATGAATTAGTCATGAATGGTTCAACTTCACAACCCGACAGCAAAGAGATTTGCGAATTGCTCATCATCGTAGAAAACGATTTAAAAAAAGCTGAAATCAATCGTGAAAAAGCACGCCGGCGTCGTGAAGAAAAGAAGCTTAGAGCTGAACAAGAAAAAGCTAAAGCCGAAGTTACAGATGTAAAAATGCCGGAATTGAACGAAGAATCGGCTTTAGAATATCTTCAAAATCCGGCACTACATATTTTTGACGGATTTATGGCTTATTTAGCTCTTACACAAGGATTGTCCGGACGAGTCGAACTACCGTCAAACCGTAATGCAGTTGAACTGATGTGCCACTTCCGTCAATGGGTAATTGCCAATAAGCGTGTCAATGAAATTACCAAACTGACATCATTCATCGGACTATTCCGTCACGCTCTACCCGAAATCTTAGCGGCTTAAGATGTTAGTATTGCAGATAGATAAACGGTACAATTTCGCTTTGTCTAACCTGAATAATCAGGAATATAGCAATCGCAAGTATTATTGCCTGGATAATTAGCGGAGATGCCGAGAAGCTATGTTTTAGTTTTTCAGTCCAATGTTTGGGCGAAAAATGGAGTACAAATCCTATAATAATTGCAACTACTATCAAGAAATATCCGTCAAGAAATTGAGGAACAACTTCGGGGTGGAAATCATGCAGAATCTGGTGAGTCATTTGCTCTACCTTCTCCATCGAATCTGAACGGAAAAACATAAATCCAAATGCCATCAGGTTGAATGTGATGAAGATGTTAATGATACGACGTATTTTGCTCGGCTTGTCATCTTTCTTTATTTTGAATATCTTGATATAGATTTTATGAAGAACGAGCAAAAATCCGTTCCAGAATCCCCAGATTACATACATCCACGATGCACCGTGCCACAATCCGCCTAACGCCATAGTGGTCACAAGGTTGGCATGCGATTGGATCTTGGTTCTTGTACGGCTGCCACCGAGTGGAATATATAGATAATCGCGCAACCATGTTGAAAGCGATATATGCCATCGATGCCAGAACTCGGTCGGGCTTTGTGACTTGAATGGTGAATCAAAGTTATCTTTAAATCTGAATCCAAGCAGAAGTGCGATACCGATTGCCATATCTGAGTAACCTGAGAAGTCACAATAGAGCTGGAGTGTAAAGCCATATACCCCCATAAGGTTTTCAAAGCCGGTATAAAGCGACGGATTATCAAATATTCGGTCAACAAAGTTTCCGCTGATATAGTCGGCAATAACAACTTTCTTTACCAATCCACAGATAATGAGGAAGAATCCCCCGCCGGTCATCCATCGGTCAGCTACCGGATTCTCTTTTATTTGAGGAAGCAAATCTTTTGCTCTCACAACAGGTCCGGCAAGCAACGGCGGGAAGAATGTCAGGAAGAAAGTGTATTGCAAGAAACTCTGGCATGGCTCTATTTCTCGACGGTAAATATCTACAATATAGCTGATTGAGCGGAATGTAAAGAATGAGATACCGGCAGGAAGTATGATGTCGAGCGGATCGAACCGTGTTGATGTAATATTGGCAAATGCCTCAAACAACAGGTTAAAGTATTTGAAATATACCAGCATCCCGACATTGACAATCACGTTTATCGCCACAAGGAGCTTGCGGACCCATTGCTTGGTGGTATTTCCGAGGGTCGAACCGAGTACATAGTCAAACAAACAGACTCCCAACAATATAAAGCAATATTCAGCACTCGATTTATAATAGAAATAGAGTGAGAATAGTATGACAAATACCATTTTGAGACTCTGCGTTCGCCTCAGAATCGAATAAATGACAAGGAAGCCAAAGAACAAAATCAAAAATAACCCGGTGTTGAATAAAAGTGGACTTGTAGGGTCAAATTTTAATATTTTGAGGAGTGTATCGTCAGTTTGGTCAATCATAATTTATATGTGATATCTAAATCGAAGATGTGATTGCGTTTATAATTGCGTTATAGGTCAAGTCGCCTGTCACTTCATATCCGAGAAATGTATCATGGATACGGTCTTTACTCATTAATCCCGAGTCGAGCCATTTGGTTGATGCACCATCACCACCCGCAACGTTATACCAATCATAAACAGGAATCGAATGATTGTTACCATACTTTATAATGGCATCTCTCATTTTTTTAACCTTGTCGTTGATGACATAGTTTTGAGTAACAGAATAGACAATGCGTCGTTGTCCCGATCGAGATCGTTGAGTTCGCGACACGCGTTGTGCTTTTTGACATTCCATCGGCGTTGTCAACAGAATTTTTGCCGACGGATTAAATTGTTTAATATCTTTTACGAGGTAATCAATCTCAGCCTCAAGCATATCGGGCAACATATTGCTGAATGCCTCGTTTGTGCCTAAGCTGACGACAACCAGATCGGGGTCAAGTCGTGCGATGTCGCAACCCATTGAACCTAAGCGGTTATAAGATGAGTAGGTCGCACCATTATTACCGATCGCATGGTAACGGACTCCGCTATCATTGCCCATCAGTTCGGCTCCAAAAATTGTAACCGGTTCAAAGCTATGGGCATTGACCGTTATAGACGGCTCCATTGATTCGAGTTTAATGTCAACATAGTCTTCGTCGTCAATAGCTGAAGCCGTGAACTTGACATCTTGATTTGATTCAGTTAAAATGCGGTCAATGAATATTTTACCATTAGTAAAGATTCTGACGCGGTTGAAATTGTCACCATCGGGATTGCTTTTTACAAGCGTTGACAACTTCATGTCAAACTTCAATGGCGTTGGTGTAAATGCCACTCCGGTAAAGCCCATATCGGTCATCCAGGGCATTTTGAGCAGTTTTGCTGAAGTGTTGGCAGCTGTTGTCTCAAATCTGTAATTGTACGGTTCGTTTGTTCCGGCAATTTTTAGCGGTGTAATCAAGCCACGCCCACCACTGCCAAATTTCTTTTGAAAATTCTTTCTTATTCGTCCGGTAGATACGTCAGCCTGAATATGTGAATCACCTATATGAACTACACTGAACGGACGGGTAGCCGTTTCTTTTAATTTATAGGCAAGCGTTGACCAGTCATCACCGTTAAGGTCGATATAATTTGAATCAGCTTTAATAAACGAATATTGAGACACATCAAAGTCGGTTGCGCTACCCGAAATATCGACAGCATTCTCCCTAACAGCGGCTTGATTGTCGTCGTTAAAGTCAGGGACAAAGCAGAATGCGCCAAATGTAGCGATTACCCCGGCTAAAAGAAGATGTGTTCTCCTAATCATTTAAAGCCTTGTTTAATGATTCAACAAATAAACGGCTGAGACGTTCACCGCCTTTGCTTGAAAGATGGATATAATCTTTGTTAATATGACCGGTTCTCGCCCAATCGACAACAGCGTTTTCGCCACCCATTGCAGCGCGTGTGTCCCAGAACAGCACACCTAAATTGCGAGCCATACTGCGTTGCTCATCAATCATTTTCTGAACAACCGGCATTGAGCGTATATCAGTTCCGGCTTTTTCGCCACGGTCTCCAATACCCATTATTAAGATGTCAGCCATCGGATAACACTCGCGTATATGTTCGATAACACGAGTCATAATCTTGGTATATCCCGAGTAGTCAGATTGCTTTGATGACAGTGCGTTTGTACCATATTCAATTACAATCAGGTCATAATCAACATATTTGCGCATCTGATCGGCAAGCTCTTTAGATATATTGCCATGTTTGATACCTGAATATCCTCTGATTGACATATTGTCGAGAGCTACACCCGACAATCCGTCGGTGTATAATCCGAGTACAACCAGCGAGGGGTCTGATGATGATACTTTAAATGAAGAAGTTGTTCCTTCAAGCAAGATTTGCTGAACTTCCTCCGACCCCGTGACATCAAAGGTTTGGTCATCGTTATCGGTTGATACATAAATAGTCATGTCGTGTGGTGCCACAAACAACATTTGGCTCTTAGCCCATGTCTCGGCATGAGTTTTTTTGTTAGAGCCTTTAACAGTTGTCACAGCATTACCCGACGGCGAATAATAAAATCCTTGTAAAGTTGGATATTGCTTGCCTGATGTACGGAAATCAAACTCCTTCCAGCCCTGGCATGCTTGATTGACTGATGTTCGGAATCCGGTAAGTTTGCTTGATGCGGGCAAATAACCCACCCCGCTTCCGCCATACTGTTCCTGAAGTTTTTCGCGTACATCCTGGGTGAAAATATCACCTTCAATATATGAGTCGCCGATAACGGCAATACGAGCTAAACGACCTTGATTTAATGCACGTCTGAGATTTGTCAATCCTACCTGCCAGGGCGTATAATCTTCGATTTTACCATTGCCCGGTTTGACTGTCTTAGGCTCGGGTGCCAGTTCATATTCTTCTGATACCTGAAAGTCGTTTGATTTTTCTTCGGTTGTTGCTTCGGGTTGGATCTCGTTATCGTTATCTTCAATAAATGGATGAGTTGACTCCTTAAGGATGATAACATTAGCCGGTTTGGTCTCTTTTTGAGGCTCCGGATCCTCAATCTCATCAAGGTTTATAGCCAAAAGATCGGGGTCAATATAAGAGTCGGTGTTACTCTCGATTTCAGCCGGGGAGTCAGATAAATCGGCAAATAGATCATAATCTTTCAGAAGTCCGTTTGACTCTTTTGATAGCGGAACAAAAGAAACGAGAATCAAGATTACAATCGCCATTGAAAGAATCAATAGCGGATATCCCGGTTCTTTTTTCTCTTTAGTATTTTTATTACTGTTCTCTTTCTTATTTTTTGCCATAGGTTTTAAATTCTTGAAGAAATGGCTATATTACGTCTTAATATATCTGATTTATTTTCGGTTTCAATCCATTCGGCTTCCGGGTCAGAAGATGAAGTGATTCCACCGCCGGTATATATACAATAATGAGTCGATGAGAAATTCATACATCTTAAATTAACGTAGGCCTTAAAGTCATTATCGTCACAGACTGCCACAAAACCACCATAGCATCTGCGCGGATGCAGCTCAAAGCGGTTGATGTCCTCAATGGCGTTGTCAACGGGATAACCGCCAAGAGCCGGAGTCGGATTAAGACGGTTAATTATTTCAGGAAGGAATTTAGACTCGAATTTCCCGGTAAATATATCACAGATATGTTTAACAGGCGGGAAAACATAGTCGTCCATTCGTTTGACTGTATATTCAACACCACTTTTATCAAGTTCTGAACTGATAAATCGGGTTACAATATTCTGTTCCTCAATGGTTTTTTCGTCCCAGGGAGTTGTATCGTTACAAGGTCGGGTTCCGGCAAGTGCCATTGTACGGAATGTTTCACTTTTATAGTTGTACTCAAGCAGAATTTCAGGGCTTGTGCCGAGCCATGCACCGGTCTGAGGAGTAAAATAGATATATCGGAACGTTTGTGGAAATGATTCAAACTGCTTTTTGATAAAAGATTGGATATCAACGTTATCCATATCGCCGCATATTGTTCTTGAAATAACTGTTTTACCGTTGCGGCTTGCAAGATGTTTAATCAAGATCGACAGCCGTTCGATATATTGATCGTAGCTTGTGGATTTATCAAACGGAGTTAATCCGTCAGGCATTTTTTCGGGCTTGTAATCATGTATTTGAAGTGCATCCACTTCATCACAAATGGTGATAGCCTGCTCAAAGCGACTTAACCACGGACTGATGATGAATTTTCGATCAGACAGACTGTGACAACTGCCCGGCATAGACGGATTGGCAAAGAAACAGCCCTCGGTCTCGTCCGGCAATATATAATATACAAACGGGATATTATAGCTTAAACAGTGAATTACAGCTTTTATATTATCTATATTACCCATTTTTATTAACACATTTCAGCAGTGAGTTCAAACGGCATTGCACCGGTAATTTTCACATCAACATATTGACCGAGTTCCAGTTTCTTTGTTTTAGAAATCAAAACCTCGGGGTCAACTTCAGGTGAATCAAATTCAGTACGACCGATGTAGTAATCATCTTCCTCACGATCAATTACAACCGTGAAGGTCTGCCCTATTTTAGCTTCTTGCAATTCGAGTGAAATTTCTTGTTGCAGATTCATAAGGCGATCAAGTCGTTCTTGTTTGACCTCTTCAGAAATCGAATCCTTGAAATGTTCTGCACAATAAGTACCCTCTTCTTCACAATAAGCAAATGCGCCCATGCGTTCAAATCGGGTTTCTTTAACAAACTGCATTAGCTCCTCAAACTCGGTTTCACCTTCACCAGGGAAGCCAACCATAAGGGTTGTGCGGATATGTATGCCGGGAACTTCGCGACGGATGCGGGCAATCAGTTGGCGAGTTTGCTTACCATCGAAATGGCGACGCATATTCTTAAGAACCTTGTCGCTGATATGCTGCAAGGCTATATCAAGATATTTGCAAACGTTTGGATGACGCGCCATAACTGGCAATATATCGTATGGGAAATCAGCAGGATAGGCATAATGTAATCTAATCCATTTGACGCCATCGATTGATGCCATACGGTCAATCAATTCGGCAAGCGCATGACGATTGTAAATATCAAGTCCATAGCTTGATAAATCCTGGGCAATGATATTAAACTCAGTTAGACCACGAGCAACCAGCGATTTAACTTCGGCAAGAATTTCTTCAATTTCGCGAGACTTAAAACGTCCTGTAATTAGAGGGATGGCACAGAACGAGCAGAAACGGTTGCACCCTTCAGCTATCTTGATGTAAGCGTTTGAAGGTCCGGTTGTAACCTTTCGCTCGTATATTGGATTGGTATACTGCTTGTTAGAAATATCATTGACTAAAGCTGGCCAATCAAATTTGCCATACCAACGATCAACTTCCGGAATTTCAGATCTGAGCTCATCGGCATATCGCTGAGAAAGGCATCCCATTACATAAACCGATTTGATTTCGCCTTCTTCCTTAATTTTGACAGCTTTCAGAATTTCCTCAATTGATTCCTCTTTAGCATCGCCGATGAATCCGCATGTATTTATAACGACAATATCACGCTTTTCACCGGGTTTAGCGAGCTTAAAGCCTACATTGTCAAGCATTTTCATCAGTCGCTCAGAGTCAACAAGATTTTTTGAGCAACCAAGCGAAATAACTTCAATGACTTTATTTGTCATCAGATATTTTATTTATTGCCAAAGAGCGATTCAACAAATTCTTTTTTATGGAAAACCTGGAGATCATTGATGCCTTCACCAAGTCCGATATATTTAACCGGAATCTTAAATTGGTCGCTGATGCCAATAACTACCCCACCCTTGGCTGTTCCTTCAAGTTTGGTGACAGCGAGTTCCTTAACTTCTGGTGCGGCAACAAACTGGCGAGCCTGTTCAAACGCATTGTTACCTGTCTAACCGTCAAGAACGAGCAATACTTCGTGGGG
>JAIDRE010000168.1 GCA_029061925.1 Muribaculaceae bacterium
GTAACTTGGTAAGTTATAGAGCATTTTGTTGGCGGTGAGAGAGGCATTCGTGCCCCCGGAGGTGTGACCCTCAACGGTTTTCAAGACCGCCGCAATCGACCACTCTGCCATCTCTCCTAAACGCGATGTTTCGTGTTTGCGAGTGCAAAGGTAGGGATGTTTTTTGAATTGTGCAAGAGATAATGTCGTGCTTTAAACTATTTTAACATATAAATTTGGCTTTGTAACCAACACGCCAAAGATAACCGGGAAAGGGCAAGTCTATTTTGTCAACCGTGTTTTGTTTGACCTTGTGAACGAACGAGTGGCGAAAGGGGGTGAAGAATGAAATCGCGTGTCCTCAAAGCTGATGAAATCCGAGTGAGTGAACCGACCACGGCTTTAATCAATGCACTTCAATCAACATCGGCGATTTATTCAGAAGTCCACACGGCTTTGTGTGCCATTTATTCTGAACGTGATGCGATCGACATCATCAACACCCGGTTATATCCCGAATTGACCGCGCTTGAAGCCCGCATCCGTGAACTTCTTGCAATGTCAATTGCTGAAAACCTTTCAAATATTGAAAGTGTTATTATATAAAAGCAAAAGAAAATATCGGAAATAATTTGCACGTTTAAAATAATTGCCGTATATTTGCATCAGAAACCTTGAAACGGTAAGAGCCGCGGATTGTAGTTCCGTGTAACACACTGCCGATTTCAAGGTTTTTTCTTGTCTAAAACATCAAGTATTGAAATGTTATCGGTCAAGCTATGCAAATTACACATCCCATTGTGAAATTCCCTTACTAATACCCAACACGGTCTCCCCGATATTTTTATTTCAAAAACATGTACTATTACGTTAGGATCGTGTTTATCCTTTCCCGGTCCTTTATAGTCTGCATTTTGCATAAGTGTAGGCAAATAAAGCAAACTTTCATTCTTTGCTTCGGGATTAAAAAATGGTTGGTTCAACCACTCTTTTATTGCATAATTTGATATATTAATTGGTTTCGAGAAATCCGGATTTGACATTGTAGTTCCTGAAAGCGTTTTTTTCGCTTCTTCTTTAATTTGCGAACGGCGTTTCTTCGCTTCATCTGATAATGGATTGGCAATGGGTTTATTCATTGCCTTACTCTTATCTAATAAGATTTGTGTTTGATTTATGGATTGTTGTGCTTTAGCTATTAAATCCCTTTGCGCTTGTACCGGGTCAACTTTCGGGGTCGCTTGTGCGGGTTGTGCTTTATCAATCAATTCAACTTCGACACAAATATTGCCACTATCTTTTGACACTGACACGACTTTAAACTTCTGATTGCAAGATAACAACATTTCGGCTTGCGGATTATCTTCTTCGGCTTCGGGGTTGTGTATCTTCGTGTATCTCTCGACATCCACACCACGGGTGTTTGCCGTTGTGTGTATCTTCAACAAGATGGGGAAATCCGACCCGGTGTAATCGCCCCAATCGGCGGCGATGTCGTGGTCTTTTGTTGTTGACATAAACCCCTTTTCGACAAATTCCTTGCCCACGATATTAAGTAAACGTTGAATCTTCCTTTTTGTCGGTTCGCTTGTATCGCCATAAATGAAGTAATCTTCCAATGATTCAAAAGTCATTGCCGACATTTCACCGAAAATCGCCCTTGCATCGACCGAACGCCACAATGTACGTTCCCCGACAATATCCGATTGTGTCACTTGGGTTAAATCTTCGATGAATTGTTTTTCTTTCGCTGTCAGTTCTCCGAAATCACCACGACCGCGCAAATATTGGTTAATCCACATCATATCACCACCGACATAAGCATCAAGGGCATCATTGGGGGTGTCATAGTCAAATTTAACGATGTTCGGGGCGTCGGGTTCAACCGTTGGCAAGTCGATTTTCAGACCCTTTGACAAGTCACCGTTAACAAAGTTGTCACGGATGAAATAAGGGGTTGAACTCCAATTGGCTTGTGCATCCATGTTTTCGGCAACCCATTCTTTGAAACCGTCCGGCACATCGGTTATAAGGTCTTTTGACTGTTTCTTCTTGTACTCCGTACCCCACAAAGCCTCTTTAAGGTCGCCCAACTCGTTTTCGTCAAACGTTTCTTAGTTATTTTATAACTATTCACTGAAAAAACACCTCTAATAGTCTTCCATTCCAAAGTTTTTTTGTAATTTTGCAGTTTAAATGAAGCATTTAAAACTTATTTAAACCAATAATATCAATTATGAGAAAAAAAATTGTTGCAGGAAACTGGAAAATGAATACCACTCTTCCCGAGGGTGTTAAACTTGCAAAAGAAGTAAACGAAGCTCTCGCAGGTGTAAACGCTAAATGTGATGTAATAATCTGTGTTCCTTTCACTCACCTTGCTTCGGTTAATAACGTTATCGATGCCAACAAGCTCGGTCTTGGTGCTGAAAACTGCGCTGACCACAAATCGGGTGCTTATACCGGCGAAATCTCAGCTCCTATGGTAGCTTCAACCGGTGCTAAATATGTTATCCTCGGTCACTCAGAACGTCGTCAATATTATGGCGAAACTGCTGAAACTCTCCGTGCAAAAGTAGCTTTGGCTCTCGAAAACGGTCTTACTCCTATTTTCTGTATCGGTGAAGTTCTCGAAGAACGCGAAAACAACAAACATTTTGATGTTGTAAAAGCTCAGATTGAAGAAGGTCTTTTCAACCTTTCAGCTGAAGACTTTGGTAAAATCATCCTTGCATACGAACCCGTTTGGGCTATCGGTACCGGCAAAACCGCTACTGACGACCAGGCTCAGGAAATGCATCACTTCATCCGTTCGGTTGTTGAAGGAAAATATGGCAAGGAAGTTGCTGAAAACACTTCAATCCTCTACGGTGGTAGCTGCAAACCTTCAAATGCAAAAGCTTTGTTCGCTAAACCCGACGTTGACGGTGGTCTCATCGGTGGTGCAGCTCTCGAAGCAGAATCATTCATGGGTATTGTAACTGCATTTTAATAGACGAGTTTTCATCTAATTAATATAAACCTGAGGTCCGACGCCGTAATTGGTCCGGACCTCGGTTTTAAATCTTAAACGTCCCGTTTTTTGCGGATAATCAGTTATTCTCAATGAAAATTTTACGCAACTTCGCTATTGTTGTTCTATCCCTGATGTTATCAGTTCCTGCTGTCTTGGCTCAGAATAAGGGCAATATAATAAAGGAGATCGAACGTGATAGTATAATAACTATCTATCAGTCGGCAAAACTGACTGAACGTCTTTTTGTAGAACCTTCATCTGAAGATGAGAAGGCTCAGACTTCGCGTACTGAATCTAATTGGGAAGAAGAAGGTTCGGGCTCAAGTCAAAATATTGCAGGATTTCGTATTCAGGTATTTTCTGACAACAATATCCGCACGGCTAAAGGTGAAGCAACTGCAAAGTCTAAACACATCACAGAGGCTTTTCCCCGACTTCGTTCATACATTACCTATGATGCTCCATATTGGCGTTTAAGAGTAGGCGATTTCCGTTCTCGTTCTGATGCAGAGGAAGTTGCCGAAGAAATTAAGCGACAGTTCCCGTCTTACAGTCGCGAAGTACTCGTTGTGCGTGACCGCATTAATTATTCGTTCTGAACCCCATGGATAAGATGTTAAATGAAAACGAGGCGATTGAATCTCTGTCGTTTCATTTCAAGGAAATCATAAAAATAATAGGTGAAGATCCCGATCGCGAAGGGCTTGTAAAGACACCCGTTCGTGCGGCAAAGGCATTTTACTATGCCACACAAGGCTATCGTCAAAATCCGGCTGAAATTGTTTCGCAGGCTATTTTTGATTGTGACGGTTCAAAACTTGTTGTGGTTAAAGACATTGAGTTCTATTCTTTTTGTGAACATCATATTCTGCCATTCTTTGGTAAAATTTCCATAGGTTATATTCCCGGAAAGAAGATGGTCGGACTCAGCAAACTCGCTCGTCTGGTCAATGTTTATTGCCGTCGTTTGCAAGTACAAGAACGTCTGACGGCTCAGGTTTGTAACGAGTTGATGCGCGACCTGGATGCAAAAGGTGTAATGGTAAAATGCACGGCTCAACATCTCTGTATGAAAATGAGGGGAGTAGAAAAGCAAGATTCGATGACAACTACACTTGATTATTGTGGCGAATTTGAAAACAATCCATCACTTCGCTCCGAATTTTTGAATGCTTTAAGAGATTAAAGTTTAAACGATTAGTGTATGAAGAAGGGATTGAAAAACTTATGGATACTTCTTGCATTGGCATTTGTCGTTTTCTTTGCGCTATCCATTTTTGACATCCCTGAAATTTGCGGATATAAGCCGAAATCATCAGAATTGGCTGATGTTCTTTTTGAAGAGCGCGAACATGAAGAGGAGAGCGATGAGTATAATGAAGAAGAATATGCTGAAGTCGTTGAAACCGACTCTGACACAATATTAGCTTCCGATCCACAATCTATATTTCCTGTTCCGGCAGATACTACAACTCAAACGATTTTGTTTATTGGAGACTCGATGCTTGACGGATTGTCTCCACGTTTGGCTGCCTACTCAAACCAATCAGGCTTTCATCAATATTCAGTTATATGGTATAGTTCGACCTCTGAAAAATGGTCAAAAGCCAAGCGCGTAAAGGAATATATCGAAAAGATTAATCCGACATTTATCTTTATATGCTTGGGAAGCAACGAATTGATGGTAAAAGATATCATTGAGAAACGCCAACAGTTTGTAAGTGATATTATCGATCAGATTGGCAACATTCCCTACTTATGGATTGGTCCGCCAAACTGGAGAGAAGATACCGGGATCAATCGGCTTATTCAGAATAATGTTCCTGAAGGCTGTTATTTCAGAAGTGCCGGAATGAAATTTGAACGTCGTAAAGACGGTGCCCATCCGACATCTGCGAGTGCCTCATTATGGATGGATAGCATTATAAGATGGATGCCTGAACATTCGGCTCATCCAATTGGCTTTGAAATACCCGAGAAGAAGACGGGAAAAGTTGATCACATATTCATACATTCACCGTCAGAAGATTAATGGCACCCCAACTATCCGACATATTATACAATCTTGCCGATTTATTGATTTATCACCCCGATAAGCCAATGTTGTTTTCAAGCGGTTTGTTTTGGGTTTTATTTCTAATCTTTATCCCAATTTATTCAAGTTTTAGGAGTAATCGACTGAAAATGACACTATTTGTCATTTTTTTCAGTTTGTTTTTCTATTATAAATCAAGTGGATGGTTCTGTTTGCTTTTAGTAGGTACATCGCTAATTGACTGGTTGTTAGCAAAATTAATAGCATACCTTAAAAGGAACTATTTAAGAAAGATTGTTGCTTTCATCTCAATAGCAATCTCATTGTCGGTATTATGCTATTTTAAATATGCCCACTTCTTTTTATGGAACTGGAATGCGATGGTTCAGGGCAATTTTCAGTTGCCTGATATTATTTTACCGGTCGGAATTTCGTTCTATACCTTTCAGTCAATCAGTTATATAGTCGATGTTTATCGTGGTACGGTTAAACCGACCGAATCATGGTGGGATTATCTTTTCTTTCTTTCATTTTTCCCCTCGTTGGTAGCCGGTCCGATTGTAAGAGCCGACTATTTTCTACCGCAAATCAGAGAGACTCGACAGGCTTCAACCCCCGAAGTCTATGCCGGACTATGGTTGATAATCATCGGAGTTGTAAAGAAGGCTATAATTGCTGACTATATTTCACAATATAACGATTTAATATTTGACAGCCCCGGTAGCTATACGGGTTTTGAGGCGTTGATGGGCGTTGTCGGTTATACAATGCAGATATATTGTGACTTTTCGGGATATTCCGATATGGCAATCGGTATTGCTGCGATAATGGGATTCCGTTTGTCCGAAAACTTTAATATGCCATATAAATCTCAGTCATTGACCGAATTTTGGAGACGCTGGCACATCTCTCTCTCGACTTGGTTGCGCGACTATCTTTATATTCCGCTCGGGGGTAATCGAAAAGGTACATTCCGCTTGTATCTCAATAACTTCCTGACAATGGCTATCGGCGGATTATGGCACGGGGCAGCCTGGAAATTTGTATTTTGGGGTGCAATGCACGGTGTCGGACTCATTGTTAATAAAATGTGTCGTCCATTCACATACCGATTTGATGGTAAAATATGGTTCTCAATTATATCATGGGCAATTACATTGATTTTTGTATCACTCTTGTGGGTATTTTTCAGAGCTGCATCGTGGAGCGATTCATGCGTGATAATTGTCTCGATTTTTAAAGACTTTTCGGTCGATAGTATCTATCCCTTTATAGAGGCTCGCAGTCTTTGGGTGATAATGATGGCTGTCATTATTATAACTCATTGTTTCTCTGAAGGATTATGTGATTTGTTCAGCGATGTTTTCGTGAAATCGCCATGGCTGTTTAAATTTATAGTATTTATTGTTGTTGTTCAACTCGTCATCGAGCTTCAATCAGCCGAAGTTGCCCCATTTATTTATTATCAATTTTAATCAGACTTGGTTGCTCCGAGTGAAATCACAGATATTTTAGCTGTCGGAGCAGCCTGATGTATCGCTTCGCAACAGGTAACCATTGTCGAGCCTGTCGTGATTACATCATCAATAAGCGCAATATGTTGATTGGCAAGTAAATCCGGATTGCTAATATCATAAATACCTGCAACATTTTTCCAACGCTCATATGCCGAGAAGGCAGTCTGGGTTGAGTGGGATTTTACAGCCTTTAGAGCATTTACAACCGGAATAGATGTAACATCAGATATGCCTTCTGCAACTTTTTCAGTCTGATTATAACCACGTTTGATTAGTCGGGTGTAGTGGACAGGTATCGGAACGAGCATCGTTATATCGTCAAAAAAATGATCGTTATCGAGCTCGTGAGCAAACATTTGTCCTAACTTCACCCCGATATCCGGGCGGTTATTGTATTTCATTAAATGAATCAGACGTGCATATGGACTTTGTTTTACATAGTCAAACATTGAGGCAGCCTGTTCGATAGGAGTATGGTTAAACAGGCGGCGATGAATGGGCGACATCGAACCCTTTCGATGATTATAGGTGCGTGGCATAGCTGCGTTACACGCCGTACATAAAACACTTTCGCCATTAACCAGCGATTGCCCGCATATTTCACATACTTCGGGATATAAAATGCTTAAAAAAGAGCGAAGCCAAGGTTTTAGTCTATTGAACATTCCTGCCAAAACTTTGATGCGTTGTTTTTAATTGATGCAGCCACAAGATTGCTTTCAAATCCGCGTGATAAGCCAAAACGATACAATTTTGTACGTCCCTCAAACGTATTTCCCTCTTTAATTGACCGAGCCTTGGCTTTCAACATATTATCAAGTATTTCTATGTAACTGTTCTGGTCAATTTGCTCAAGAGCATCGTTGATATAGTCGCGAGGAATACCGCCAAGCGAGAGTGCCTGTCTGATTTTAAGTCGTCCCCATTTTGAAAAACGATATTTATCGCGAGCGTACGCAATCGCATATCGGTGATCATCGATATATCGGCGGTCGATTAGCGAATCTATAATTTTATTAATCGCATCACCCGATAACCTCATATTCACAAGCTTCTTTCTGATTTCATTAGAAGAATGTTCGCTTCTTGAACATAAATCTTCCATTTTAACCAGAGCTTGAGCTGGAGTTACTTCCTTTTTTTTACCGAAAGCCATAATTCTTTATCGAGTTGCAATGATGAAACGATTGTTGCGCTGCATATCACGCACTATATCAACTGATTTCCATGATTGTGCCAACATAAATTTCTTTAAATCATCGGCAAAGAGGGGATTAATTTCAAAATAGATAGTTCCGCCCGGTTTAAGTGCATCGATAGCATATTTTGATATCGGCTTGTAGAATTTTAAAGGGTCATCATCTGGCACGAACAATGCAATATCCGGTTCATGGTCAAGAACAACACTCGACATTTCGTTTGCTTCGCGACGTGCAATATAAGGGGGATTGCTGACGATTATATCATAAATCGGACTTGTCGGTTGGTTGAGTGCAAGAATATCTCCTTCACAGAAATTCACTTTGGTCCGAAGCAGCTCATTGTTAGACTTTGCAACTTCGAGAGCCTTCTCGCTAATGTCTATTGCATCAACCTGACTAAATGGCAAATTACGGGCGAGGGCTACCGCAATACATCCCGAACCGGTTGCAATATCAAATACTCTTAAATCAGACTTACCTTTGTATTTATCAACAATTAAATCAACGAGTTCAGCAGTCTCGGGTCGGGGGATTAGTGTCGCAGGCGAGACATTCACAATCAATCCATAGAAATGAGCCTTGCCAAAAATATATTGTACCGGTTCGCCGTTTAAAACTTTATCTACAGCCTGTTCGGTTTGTTGAATGACAAATTCTGACGCTTCATCATCGCCACGCACAAGAATATCGGTCATTGACCAACCTTTGATATTCTCAAAAATAATCAAAAGCGTCTGTGCCGCTTCTGATTCAGATTCAAGAAAGTTGGCAAGACGCTTTTTTTGTGTATCAAATAAATGTTTAACCGTCAAGAGATTCGATATTAATGATTAATTGTTAGCGAGTCTCATAGTTTGGAATATCAACGAGTTTAATACCAAACTTAAGGGTAGAGTAGGGTAGGATTGAACCGCTTCCACTCACACCGTAAGCTGCCTGATAAGGGATGATGACATCAACGCTATCACCAACGTGCATTTCTTGCAAAGCGATTTGCCAGCCTGAAATTACACCGGTTACTTTTGTAACAAAGAGACTGTCGGTATTGACGTATGATGAATCAAAAGGAGTTCCATCATAAAGCATACCTTTATATTTTACAGCAACTGTGCTCGTTTCGAGCGGTACAAGATTGCCGGCGGTTTCCTCTGTGTTATTGAAGTAATGTATCAATACATATAAAGCTGAGTTCCAAGCGGGAACAACACGTTTATAATAATCTTTACCATCGACAAATCGCGATGCTTCATTGTTGATATAATCAACATTTATGTCACGCCATTCTTTATAATTGTCATTATCATCATCTTTATCACATGAGATAAATGAGAATGCTAATGGGAGACAAAGAATCCAAATTAAAATTTTCTTCATTTATGGATATTTGTATTAAAATTCAACTTTAGGAGCTGATGATGCTCCGGCTTCTGCTTGGAATTGAGGTTTTGGAGTAAACCCAAACCATCCTGCATAGATAATGGTCGGAAATTTTTTTATAGCAGTATTATATGTTGCAACCGCTTGGGTATATCGGCCACGAGCTGTTGTTACTCTATTTTCAGTACCTTCAAGCTGAGTCTGAAGATTAATGAAGTTTTCATTTGCTTTCAAGTCGGGATATGCTTCCGTGACTGATAGTAAAGATTTAAGAGCCTGACTGAGTTCGCCTTGCGCTTGTTGATACTTTGCAAGTGTTTCTTTATTTAAATTATCAGCATCAATTGTGATTGATGTAGCTTTAGCTCGTGCTTCAGTAACTTTTTCAAGAGTTGAACTTTCGTGTGAAGCATAACCTTTCACTGTACTTACAAGGTTTGGAATTAAATCTGCGCGACGTTGATATTGGTTTTCAACTTCAGCCCATGATTGATCAACTGCTTGCTGTTTCTCAACAAGTGAGTTATAATTACATCCTGTAAGAGATGATGCAAGTACCAGAACAATTAGAATATTTAATATTTTTTTCATTTCAAAATGTATTTATGCGAGTTTTCTCAACAATGATGTAAGAGCTACTTCGTTGTGAATCAATCCGTGAAGATCTTCGATTTTCACACGGCTCTGTTCCATTGAGTCGCGATGACGGATTGTAACAGTGTTATCTTCCAAAGTCTGGTGGTCAACGGTAATACAGAATGGAGTACCGATTGCATCCTGACGGCGATAACGTTTACCGATAGAGTCTTTTTCGTCATATCGGGTAGCAAAATCAAATTTGAGTGAATCTACAATTTCACGAGCCTTTTCGGGTAAACCATCTTTCTTAACAAGAGGCATAACCGCACATTTTACAGGTGCAAGTGGAGCGGGCAAGTGAAGAACAACACGGGTTTCACCGTTTTCAAGAGCCTGTTCTTCATACGAAGAGCAGAGAACTGACAAGAACATACGGTCAACGCCGATTGAAGTTTCAATTACATACGGAGTATAGCTTTCGTTCTTTTCAGGGTCAAAATATTGGATTTTTTTACCTGAATATTTTTCGTGCTGAGAAAGGTCAAAGTTTGTACGAGAGTGAATACCTTCAACTTCTTTGAATCCGAACGGCATTTCAAATTCGATGTCAGTTGCCGCATTAGCATAGTGAGCGAGTTTTTCGTGATCGTGATAACGGTATTTCTGATCGCCCATACCGAGAGCCTTGTGCCAAGCCAAACGAACTTGTTTCCAGTATTCAAACCATTTGAGTTCTTCTCCCGGTTTTACAAAGAATTGCATTTCCATCTGTTCAAATTCACGCATTCTGAATATGAATTGACGTGCAACAATCTCATTTCTAAATGCTTTACCGATTTGTGCAATACCAAAGGGCAAACGCATACGACCGGTTTTCTGAACGTTAAGATAGTTTACGAAGATACCTTGAGCTGTCTCGGGACGAAGGTAAACGGTCATTGCACCGTCGGCAGTCGAACCCATTTCGGTTTTAAACATCAGGTTGAACTGACGAACATCGGTCCAGTTGCGGGTCCCGCTGATCGGACAAACGATTTCATTGTCAATGATGATTTGTTTGAGTTCGTCAAGGTCATTTGCATTCATAGCGTCGGAATAACGCTGATGAAGAGCATCACGTTTTGAGATATATTCAGCAACACGAGCATTTGTTTGGCAGAACATATCGCGATCAAAAGATTCGCCAAAACGTTTTTCAGCTTTAGTAACCTCTTTTTCGATTTTCTCATCAATTTTAGCGATAGCATCTTCAATGAGAACGTCGGCGCGATAACGTTTTTTTGAATCGCGGTTATCGATCAATGGGTCATTGAAAGCGTCAACGTGACCCGATGCCTTCCAGATTGTGGGATGCATGAAGATGGCAGAGTCAATACCAACGATGTTTTCGTGAAGAAGTGTCATCGCGTCCCACCAGTAACGTTTAATATTATTTTTCAGCTCAACTCCGTTTTGACCATAGTCATAAAC
>JAIDRE010000169.1 GCA_029061925.1 Muribaculaceae bacterium
AATAATGACTGTCTATTGATGTTATAACTTTATTGCAAATCTCTTGTTTTATAAGTTATAAAACTTTTAAAAGATGTTGTCAACATGTTATAAAATTAATTTAGATTGACTTTCAATATTTTAGTAAGTTATCAACGTTGTGTTAATAATTTGCAAAGTTAATAAATTTAGTCGATTAATGTGTCAGTAAAAGTAGAAAATAGTTTGATAAGTGGTTTTATAAGTTTGATAGTGGTGTTTATTATTATTTGATGATGTTTTACATATCATCATCTTAATGAAAAATCCAAATTTTCAGGTGGTAATTTTATGTAAAACTTTATGACAGGTTATTGACACTTTTAGACACACTTATCAACATATTTCAATAACTGTTCAAAATACATAGCTGACGGTAAAACCACCACCGTTTCCAAAGATGGTGCTTTCTAACCAAGGATAGTATGTAAGTTGGTGTTTCTTATAGTCTTTAGCAACTTGATGAGCCGGATTTCCACGGAAATATCCAAGACATTCGTTAACCGGGTCAACGATGAAAGCGAGTATATAACCAATAGCTCTTGAACCTAAAACTTCATAGCCATTGTCAACAATCCATCTTTTGCAGCGGTAGAAACCTTCGCCTATGATAGCACCGCAAATCGGAGTTATCAACAGGTCGTTGAGTGATGGAATTTCCATGAATGCCTCTATACCATATTCCCAGAACACGGTAGAGATGAAAGCACTGTAAAGAAATGAACCCAAAAAGTTAAATCCTTGGCTGCGTGCACTCATAAAGTAAGCCGCGCCGGCGTATGGGTGTAATATAAAGTTGAACATTACTTTATCATGATCAATTACCGGACCGGCTTTAACGTTGTTTACCCAACGTTTGAAAAGAGGTACACTTGTAATTTTATCTTTATTCCATGCGGTTGCATCTTCAGGAAGCATCTGAAGAATACCGAGAGTTAAGAAACCTCCACCGAATAGAACGGCTGTGTTTGCAGCCAGACGTCCCCATTTTTCTTCACGTCTTGTAAAAGAATAAGGGAGAGAGTAAATATCAGGTTTTGGAAAATTTATAGGCTTAAATTGTCTATGAACTGATGCAGTTGCATCCTGCATGTTGATATTGACAATTACATCGCTAATGTCAATAAGTTTAGGTTCAATAGTTTCATTTACTATTTTATAATCAGATGCCATTGCCGGTAAAACTGCCGCCAATAATGCTAGTAGTGATGTAATAAAGCATTTCATAGTTGCATCTAAAATAAATAGTTAAACGAAATATTACAATTATGTTACAAATATAACGTTATTCTATATTATTTTGCTCAAAATCAACTACGAATTAACAAATTTTATAAAAATATATTAATTTAGAGGGTCAAAAGATAGATTATTGAGAGGTCGGTGAGGTACATTATTACGATGAGGATCCATGACATTACGGTGCGCTCGTATTTGTAGCATTGCCAGGCGAGGAAGGCGGCAACGATAAGGTAGAATGGCAAGAGCCAAACGAATATTTTTTGGAGCTCGGGGAGAGGATTTGCTGATAGTGAAAGAAGCAACGGGGTTAAAACAGCCGGGAGTGCTGCTATGATTATCAGCACTATAACATAAACCGGAACCTTCTGACTTTTAAAGTGGTTATCGCTCATTTCTTTTTAGATTTTAGATAGGCAGCAACTGTTTCTTTTATACCATCGACCAACGAGAATTTTGGATCGAAACCAAAGTCGCGACGTGCCTCCTCGATGTCACAGTTCCAGTTGCGCTGTTTCATTATTTTGTATTTGTCGGGATTAAGTGTTGTTGGTTTAAGACGCAACTTACCCCATTTTCCGGCAATGTAGCTGACACCGTAAACTGCCCAAAGAGGTAATTTTACAGGAATAACAAAGCTTTTACCGAGTTCGTCTGCAACAATTTTGCGGAACTCGTCTTGAGTATAGGAACGGTCTTCTGAGATATTATATTTATTGTTGATTGCTTTGGGCGATTCAAGGGCGTCAAACATTGCGTTGACAAGGTCTTCGACATAGATGAATGTCAACATCTGGCGACGGTAACCGACACCAAAATCAAAGTGTGAATCAATTGATTTTATCATCATCAGATAGTCCTTTTCATGAGGACCATAAACACCTGTAGGTCTGAAAATTATATAAGGAATACCTGCCATGTTTTCAAGATAGTTTTCCGACATGATTTTTGACAGACCGTAAGCCGTATTTGGTTCAGGAGTAATATCGGTTGTTGCCGGAGTATAATTCTTTTCGTCCCATGCTCCAAGAGCCGATAAACTACTCATATAAAGGAACTTTTCGGGTATTTTATCGGTTACTTTTAGTGCCTCGACAAAGTTGCGCAGATATGTGAAGTTGATGCGTTTGAAGTCAAGAAAATTAACACACTTTGTTGCGCCGAGATTATATATAATGTAGTCCCACTTTTCGCCATCGGGCATTGATTGGGTCAAAACATTTTGTATTTCTTCGCTATTTTCATAGTCGAGGACAATAAATTTGAGAGCAGGATCATCGAGATAGCGGCGAGATGTTGACTCGCGCACTGCCACCCATGTTTCATATCCGCGACTGAGCGATGTTTTGGCTATAAAGCCACCAATAAAACCGCCGGCGCCAACTATGAGTATTTTTTTCTGTGACATTTATTTATGTTTAAAATTTATTTTTTGCTTGTTTTACGGCGACCGTTGCCTTTCACGACTTTAAGCACTTGAGCCGAACGAGCGGGCAGATAAAGCTTGAGCCATTCCTTGCCAAGCGGAGTGTAAAGGTCATCTGAAATTGTGAGATGTTCAACGTTCATATCCACGTTGTCAAATCCGCCAAAGCAGGCTTGATCGCTTGACAAAACAACTTTATATTTACCTGCCGGAGCAAGAATGCCATAGTCGGTGAACGAGTCGGGCG
>JAIDRE010000017.1 GCA_029061925.1 Muribaculaceae bacterium
TGTATTAATAGTACATAAAACAATTAATACAACAATCTATGAAAAGATTTGTTGGAACAATCTTGGCATTAATACATTTAGCCGGCAAAAAGTGTCGTAAACTCACATTTTTAATGTATCTTTGCATAATAAATAAAAATTTATCGCAACCTATCAAATGAAAGTCGGATGGCAACATTAGACATTATCATATTAGCCATATTTATCGGGTCTGCCGCCTATGGATTCATCAAAGGAATCGTGGTGCAGGTCGGAGCGATAGCAGCTATTGTCTTCGGTATTCTTGCCGACCGATTGTTTGGTGATTCGGCAACCGTTTTTGTCGGCAAAATTTTAGGTAGTCTTTCCGATTCTCCGGCACTGTCCCATTACATCACAACTGTAATTGCATATGTCGGACTGTTTGCGCTCGTCTATTTGCTGACTCGCGCACTGACCCGTTTTGTCAAAACGATAGTACGCGCACTCTTCATGGGTTCGGTTGACCGAATTCTCGGTGCATTGTTCTCGGTTTTCCAATGGATGCTTATTCTCAGCATATTGCTAAACCTCTGGCAAATCGCCGACTCATCAAAAAATGTTGTGGCAATGTCAAATCTTGCCCACGGTCAAGTTGCCCGCGCTGTCCTTGATTTGGCCCCGGCAGTGTTTGGGTTCGATAAATTTCCTAATCTTTTTTAACTCAGCTTTATCGACCAAAAACAACACAAAATTGTTTACATAGAAAAGTCAAAACGTCAAATCATATATGAATCAAACAAATCCAACAAACGACGGTCGCACCCCGACAGACAAGGCTAACGAAAACCTTGACGTGCTGAAAAGTGCTACGACCGACGACTATAAATATGGTTTTGTAAGTGATATCGAAACCGACATCATTCCTCGTGGCATCAACGAAGATGTTATCCGTTTGATTTCACGCAAGAAAGAGGAACCCGAATGGCTTCTTGAATTCAGATTGGCAGCATATCGCCATTGGCTGACACTCAAAATGCCTGATTGGGCTCATCTCAACATACCTGAAATTGACTATCAGGCAATCAGCTACTATGCTGCTCCGGTCAAGAAAGATTCGCCCAAATCACTCGACGAGGTTGACCCCGAACTGCTTAAAACATTTGACAAGCTCGGTATTCCCCTCGAAGAACAGAAACAACTCTCGGGAATGGCTGTTGACGCCGTTATGGACTCGGTTTCAGTCAAAACCACCCATAGCGAAGTACTTGCCGAAAAAGGCATCATCTTCTGTTCATTCTCTGAAGCTGTAAAAAATTATCCCGACCTTGTCAAAAAATATCTTGGTAAAGTAGTCAGCTACCGCGATAACTTTTTTGCGGCACTCAACTCTGCCGTATTCTCTGACGGCTCGTTTGTCTATATTCCAAAAGGAGTAAGATGCCCTATGGAACTCTCGACCTACTTCCGTATCAATGCAGCCGGAACAGGTCAGTTTGAGCGCACCCTGATTGTTGCAGATGATGATTCATACGTCAGCTATCTCGAAGGATGTACCGCTCCGATGCGTGATGAAAATCAGCTTCATGCCGCTATCGTCGAAATCATCGTTGAAGACCGTGCCGAGGTTAAATACTCTACAGTTCAAAACTGGTATGCCGGTGACAAGGACGGTAAAGGTGGTATCTATAACTTCGTGACCAAACGTGGTTTGTGTCGCGGAGATTTCTCAAAAATATCGTGGACCCAAGTTGAAACAGGTTCGGCAATCACATGGAAATATCCCTCATGTGTACTCGCCGGTGACAACTCGGTCGGCGAGTTCTATTCGGTAGCCGTTACCCGCAATCGCCAGCAAGCCGACACCGGTACAAAAATGATTCATATCGGGCGCAATTCACGTTCGACAATCGTATCAAAAGGTATTTCAGCCGGATACAGCGAAAACTCATATCGCGGACTCGTATCAGTTGCACCTCAAGCCGACGGCGTGAGAAACTACACCCAGTGTGACTCGCTTCTGCTCAGCTCAACCTGTGGCGCCCACACATTCCCCTATCTCGACATCAAAAATCCGACAGCCGTTGTCGAACACGAAGCAACGACCTCAAAAATATCAGAAGAACAGCTCTTCTACTGCAACCAGCGAGGTATTCCGACCGAAGAAGCCGTCGGGCTTATCATCAACGGATATGCCAAGGAGGTTATGAACAAGCTCCCGATGGAATTTGCCGTAGAAGCTCAGCGACTTCTCCAGATAACCCTTGAAGGTTCAGTTGGATAACATTCACAAATCAGAAATTTAGACGACATAACAGATATGGACAATATACTTCTCAAAGTCGAAAACCTCCACGCAGGTATCGAAGGAAAAGAAATTCTCAAAGGCATCAACCTGACAATCCGTCCGGGCGAGGTTCACGCAATCATGGGACCTAACGGCTCGGGTAAAAGTACACTTTCATCGGTGCTTGCCGGTAACCCCGCCTTTCAAGTAACCGAAGGCTTGGCAACCTTCCACGGCATCGACCTTCTTGCACTCGCACCCGAAGACCGCAGCCACGAAGGGCTTTTCCTATCATTCCAATATCCCGTTGAAATTCCCGGAGTTTCAATGGTTAACTTCATGCGTGCAGCCGTTAACGCCAAACGTAAATATTTTGGAGAAGAACCTCTCTCAGCCGGTGACTTCCTCAAATTGATGAGACAGAAACGAGAGGTTGTTGAACTCGACAACAAGCTCGCATCACGCTCGGTTAACGAAGGTTTCTCAGGTGGCGAGAAAAAACGTAACGAAATTTTCCAGATGGCTGTTCTTGAACCACGTTTGTCAATTCTTGATGAAACCGACAGCGGTCTTGACATCGATGCCCTCCGAATCGTGTCGGCAGGTGTCAACAAACTCAAGACAAACGAGAACTCAACTATTGTCATCACCCACTATCAGAGACTTCTTGATTACATCAAACCCGACTTTGTTCATGTGCTTTACAAAGGTCGCATTGTCAAAACCGGAGGACCCGAACTCGCTCTCGAACTCGAAGAAAAAGGTTACGACTGGATCAAACAGGAAATTGACAACGAATAAATCTCTATCATCCTATCAATGAATTCATTAACTCAATATATTGACCTTTACCGACAGAACGCTGACGCTATCAATAGCCATTCGGCTCAGATAATGAACGAGATGCGTCCTGCGGCAGCCTCAGCCCTCGAAGGTAAACGACTCCCCGAAAAAGGCAATGAAGCTTTTAAGGTCACATCAATCGAAAAGATGTTTGAGCCTGACTATGGTGTCAACATCCTCAGAATGAATATCCCGACCGAAATCGGGCGCTCATTCAAGTGTGACATTCCTAATGTCAGCACTCTGCTCGGTGTTGTAGTCAACGATGCGTTCACACCAACTTCAACCTTGCGTCAGAATTTGCCCGCTGGTGTAGATGTAATGCCGTTGTCAAAGGCTTGCGAAACATACCCCGACATAGTCAGTAAATACTATAACAAAATCGCTCCTGCCAACGAGCCGTCAGTTGCGCTCAACACTATGTTGGCTCAGGAAGGTTTGTTTATCCGCATCGGACGTGGTGTTCATCTCGAATCACCGATTCAGATTGTAAACATTTTCAATTCACCAACTCCGCTGATGGGTGTTCGCCGAGTTTTAGTCGTTGCCGAAGAAAACAGTAAGGCTGCAATCTTCTTCTGCGACCACACACAAACTGCTGATGTCAAGTTCCTTTCATCTGAAATCATTGAAGTTGTAGGCGAGCAGTCATCTGAACTTGATATATATTCAATCGAAGAAACCACCGCCCTAACCTCACGTTACTCACGCCTGTTTGCCAACCAAGAAAACGGAGCGACAATTCGTGTCGGTACTGCAACATTGCACTGTGGTGTGACACGTAACGATTTTACTATCAACCTAAAAGGCGAACGTTCAGCCGGTTTCCTTTCGGGACTCGCCATTGCCGACAGACAGATGCACGTTGACAACTGCTCTAACGTCAACCATCTCGCACCACACTGCGACAGCGATCAACTTTTCAAATACCTTCTTGATCATAATGCTCAAGGCGCATTTGAAGGTGGAATTTATGTTGATCCGAAAGCTCCGTTTACAACCGGCTATCAGAACAATCGCAATATTGTTGCATCGCCCGATGCACGAATGCACACCGAACCTCGGCTGCTAATTTACAACGATGAAGTTAAGTGTAGTCACGGAACAGCGACCGGACAGCTCGATGCCAATGCTCTTTTCTATATGCAAGCTCGTGGTATTCCACGCGAAACCGCACGCCGAATGTTGATGATTGCGTTTATGACCGACACGCTCGATACCATCAAAGTTGAGGGTATCAAATCGCGACTGATGATGCTTGTTGAAAAACGCTTGGGTGGCGAACAAGTGCTTTGTAACGACTGCCACGCCGACTGTCATCCAAACATTTCCACTCCGACCGAGTAAAAAATTGTTTCAGACAAATGAATATTCCACAAGATACCATACTCAAAATACGCGAGAAATTTCCGATTCTCAACCGCGAAGTTTTTAATCGGAAACTTGTCTATCTTGACAATGCCGCCACGTCTCAGACTCCTCAACAAGTTGTCGAGGCGATTGATAATATGTATTTCCACACCAAGGCAAACGTTCACCGCGGTGTGCATACCCTTTCGCAAGAGGCTACCGACATGCAGGAACAAACCCGCCTCCACATTAAGAATTACATAAATGCCGAGTCGATTGAGGAAATCATCTTCACCCGCGGAACAACCGAGGCAATAAACCTTGTGGCATCATCGTTTGGTCAAGCATTCTTGCACGACGGCGACGAAATTATTCTCACGGTCATGGAACATCATGCCAACATTGTTCCCTGGCAACTTCTTCAAAAGAAAATAAACATCAAAATCAATGTTGTGCCGATAAACGAGCGTGGCGAACTTGACCTTGACGTGTATCGAAGTCTGTTCAACAAAAAAACTCGTCTGGTTTCATTCACCCATGTCTCAAACGTGCTCGGCACAGTCAATCCGGCAAAAGAAATCATAAAAATCGCCCACGAACATGGCTCAAAAGCGATGGTCGATGGAGCTCAGGGCGCCCCTCATCTCAAAGTTGATGTACGCGACCTCGATGCCGATTTTTATGTATTCTCATCTCATAAAATGTATGGTCCGACAGGTGTCGGAGTCCTTTACGGCAAACGCGAATTGCTTGAACAGATGCCACCCTATCAAGGCGGTGGTGAAATGATTGCTCATGTATCATTTGAAGGAACGACATTTGCCGATTTACCGTTCAAATTTGAAGCCGGAACGCCCGATTTTATTGATATTGCAGCCTTTAATTCAGCCCTCAATTTTATTGAGGGAACCGGAATGGATATCATTGCCGGTCAAGAACATATACTGCTTGAGCATACAACAAAACGACTCATTGATGAAGTTCCGGGCATAAGAATTTTCGGGACTGCTCCTCACAAGAGCGGTGTTATCTCATTCCTCCTTGCCAACGCCCACCACTATGACACCGGAATGTTGCTCGACAAACTCGGAATAGCCGTGCGCACCGGTCACCACTGCGCCCAACCGCTGATGACCGCACTCGGTATCGAGGGCACCGTCCGTGCCTCGTTTGCCGTCTATAACACCCTTGAAGAAGCCAATGCTTTTGTTGACGCGCTCAAACGTGTCAATGAGATTTTGTCATAGAGTAAGCAACAGATGATTGGAAGAGTTACAAAATTTCTTTTCGGTTCTGATTTATGGAAATCGCAATTAGGCGTGATGACAGCAATGTCTATCATATCACTATTATGGTATATCATTGACTGGTGCTCATTTACAACATTCCGCGCTCTAAGCGATTGGCTACTCTGGGTCAACAATATACTGGCAGGATTGATACTAACACTACCATTCCTTTTCACAAGAAAATTATGGATTCAAGTAGTTTGGATTTGCCTTGTAGATATGCTTTTGCTTGCCGACATAATGTATTGTCGCACATATTTCACAAGCATCCCGCTTGACAGTTTCGGGCTTATATCAAACCTATCAGATTTCACGGCAAGTATATTTTCTTCAATAAGTTTGCTCGACCTCGGATTCCCTATCATTATTGTTGCGAGCTTGATTTTATATTGCAAAATAAAACCTAATACCCCCCCCCACAGGCAATTACGATATTTAAGTTGTATTGCCATTCTTGCCCTGATATCATTAGTTGGCATAAAGCTGCGCGGAGGGTTTTATAAAGAATATGACCGATTAGTTCAGTCTTGTTATTACAGCACATGCGGGTCACCAACCTATACATTTGCCGGCCACGTTCTTTATAGTGTACTTGATCAGCAAAACAACAGTAAGTCTGAATTAACGCCTCAAATTCAGTCATGGCTTAGCGAACATCAAGAAATGTTCCCTCATACAGCCCTAATCGACTCGATTAAGCCACGAAAAAATCTTGTTGTCATATTTTGTGAATCGCTTGAAAGTTGGGTTATCGAGTCAAAGATTAATGATAAAGAAATTACGCCTTATCTAAACTCGCTTATCAGCGATTCTACATCGTTTTATGCGCCTGATATGTTAACTCAGGTGGCGGCAGGACGCTCAATTGATGCACAATTGTTGTTGCATGCCGGAATGTTACCGATGAACGGTTCGGTTTACAGCATGAAATTCCCAGCATCGACCTATCCGACTATCAATAAAGCTCTTAAAGAGAAATATGGCACGCGAAGCATTTTGCTGACTTGTGACAAACCAATCACATGGAATCAGGAGATAATCAGCCGGTCGTTTGGCTATGATTCATTGATCGACCGTCGCGACTGGGTTATAGATGAACTTGTTGGCAACCCCGGCAAGCTGTCCGACGGGTCGTTTATGCGTCAAAGTGTAGCAAAACTTAGTGATGAAAATTTGTGGCAAGAGGGAACTCCGGCAATGCTCACATTCATAACCTACTCGGGGCATAATCCGTTTAAATTGCCTGACAGCCTGCGCGATTCAACCTTTAATGTATATTCAGCAGATATCCCGACAAACCTTGCTGACTATATCACGATGGCACACTATACCGACAGTCAGCTTTCAACTCTAATCAACTATCTCAAATCGCGTTCTGACTGGGATGAAACGCTCGTTGTTATCATCGGCGACCATGAAGGTCTTGCCTCTTGGCGTCAGGAAATAAGAAATCAATCAGCCGAAGCCGAAAAATTAGTATCGGCCGGACAATTCACGCCATTCATTCTTTTAAACTCGCCGATAACCGGACGTTATGACGGTACGTTCGGGCAAATTGATATGTATCCGACCCTGCTTAATCTTTTGGGACTCGACAACTATCAATGGCATGGACTTGGAACAAGTCTATTCAATCAAACTCATCCCGGTTTTACCATCTCATCAATGACAAACGAAATTGTCGGTGACACAACAAAGCTTTCGCCGTCTCAAATCAACCATATCAAACATGCACGATCAATCTCCGACGCAATAATCCGCACCGACTACTTCAAAACAGTTGTAATGCCCGATTAATCATCCATTTTCACCAAGAATAATGGGGAACCAAAACTTACGCATACGTCTTTTATACCATGCGTGGCAACCCATCGGCAATTTATCGTCATTCAATTTGAAGCAAAGTGCCGGATATTTATCAAACGAAAAATTAAGAGCCTCTTGCCAAGTGGGATATTTAAAGTCGAGTCCGTGTTGATTTACTTCAGTTGAGAAAAACACATCTTCGTTAAAGATATGATTTCCAGGATTATCAATAAAGCGTTTTACTGCAGTTGAAAGACTTTCAACTGCTTTTAAGTGAGAGCTGATCTTTCGGAGTGACAACCCACCATTTCCAACTTTCCACCAAGTAACTTTCAAATTTGGTTTTCCTGTTAAAGCTCTGAATTTATGTTTTATCCACGAACCTACCTTCAAAATAGGATGATTATAAATTGGACGGACAAGCCAAGGCGCACCCACATAATCATAGTTATTATCGCACCAATAATCGAGGTTATCATTGAACACATAAGCATCTGTTTGGCAGATTAATATATATTCATAATCGATAAACCGTTTATAAAACTCGGTTGACATCATCAGTCTATTATAACCCGGAATACCTTTAAAATAATCAGGAGCGAATGACTCGGTGCGATAACAATTAATTTTCCTTTCAATCTCTTCTGTATTAAGTCCTTCCGGCTTAATAATAATTATATCACGATTATTCAACACCTTTGCAGATTGAACAACCGAAATCATCTCATACTCGTTAAGTTCAGTACGATAAATCGGAATTATAACACAAACTTTCTTCATCTTGATAATTTTACTGCAAAATTAAGAAAATTGTACAACAAACAATTATTTGATGCCAAATTTTCCTCTATCGGCTCAAAATCGATAAAAGAACGGCAAAAATCGGCTCAAATTGAGCCGATTTTATACGAAAATTTTGTAATTTTGAGCCGATAAAAAAGAAAGAAATGACTCAAAATATTGAAATACTCCAATTTTTACACTATAATCCCGAATCATCAAGAGCTGATATCGCTGCCGGAATGGCTCAGGCTCCAAGTCAAGCCACCCTTAAGCGACTTATTGCTGACGCGGTAACAAACGGATTTGTCCAAGTTATCGGGCGTGGACCATCGACTAAATATAGTCTTACACCTCAAGCTCACGTTACAATGGAGCTTAATCTTGACACATATTTTGACAAAGATGTTGATGAACGCACTATTCAGGAATCTTTTAACTTTGAGCTCATAACTGAAATTCTTCCTAAAGTAGATTTATTTACCGATGAAGAACTGGAGCGATTGAATGAAGCTCAAAACTTATTCAACAAACATCTGTCTGAAATGTCAGAATTAGAATATCGAAAAGAAATGGAGCGTCTTGGCATAGATCTTTCATGGAAATCGTCTCAGATTGAGGGTAACACCTACTCATTACTTGAAACAGAGCGACTTTTAAAAGAGAAACAGACTGCAAACGGAAAAACAAAAGAAGAAGCTATAATGTTGCTTAATCATAAAGATGCTCTTGATTTCATTCTTGACGTACCTGATTATTTGAAAGACTTGACAGTAAGACGCATAGAGGATATACATGCTTTATTAACAAAAGAATTGAATGTTGAACGAAATATACGACATCGTCGTGTCGGTATCACAGGAACTAATTATACACCATTGGATAATGAATTCCAAATTCGTGAAGCACTTGAGGATAGTGTTAAACTCATAAACAGGAAAGAAAACATCTTTGAAAAAGCTTTACTTGCTTTAGTTCTATTAAGTTATATTCAGGCGTTTACAGATGGTAACAAACGTACAGCCCGCATTGTCAGTAACGGTATATTAATAGCTAATGGGTATTGTCCGATTTCGTTCCGAACAGTAGATTCAATCGACTACAAAAAAGCAATGCTGATGTTTTATGAACAAAATAATATTGCTGCTTTTAAACAGATATTTATCGATCAATTTTTATTTGCAGTAAAAACTTATTTCTGATATAGAAACTTCAATGTCTCGATTTTTGTTTATATTATAATTAATGTGTTTGCCATTCGGCAAAATTTAACTAAATTTGCAAAAATCATTTTTGAATAATGAACGAAGATATAAATATAAGTACATCTGACTCGGAGCGCACAGTGCTCGTGGGTTTGATTACTCCTCAACAAAACGAAGCTAAAGCAAACGAATATCTTGACGAGCTTGCTTTTCTTGCCGACACTGCCGGTGCTATAACCGTGCGCAAATTTTTGCAGCGTGCCGACTATCCCAACTCGCGAACATACGTTGGTAAAGGCAAGCTTGAAGAAATCGGGAAATTCGTAGCTGAAAACGATATATCGATGGTTATTTTTGATGACGACCTTTCGACCAAACAGGTCAGCAACATCGAACGCGAACTTCAAGTTAAGATTCTTGACCGTACAAGTCTGATTCTCGATATTTTTGCAAAACGCGCTCAAACCGCCAACGCAAAAGCTCAGGTCGAACTTGCTCAATATCAATATCTTCTTCCGCGACTCACCCGAATGTGGACTCACCTTGAACGTCAACGAGGCGGTATCGGTATGCGTGGTCCGGGTGAAACTCAGATTGAAACCGACCGTCGTATAATTCTCGACAAAATTTCACGTCTCAAAGACGAACTGAAAGCTATTGACCGTCAAAAATCAATCCAGCGCAAAAATCGCGGTAAACTGACTCGTGTGGCACTCGTAGGATATACCAACGTTGGTAAATCGACATTGATGAATCTCTTGAGCAAGAGCGAAGTGTTTGCCGAAAACAAACTTTTTGCGACTCTCGATACAACCGTCCGCAAGGTTATCATCGACAAC
>JAIDRE010000170.1 GCA_029061925.1 Muribaculaceae bacterium
TTAGATATCAGTTTATTTTATCGATAATATTATTTATCAGTCTTCTGACTCTTGGCCAACCGACGTTCGTTACGAGGGAACCAGCCTTTTTTCACACGCTTTTCCTGTTCAAATACCTCTTTGATTGACCAGAACGAAGAGAATGCAACGACTCCTGAAATTATAGACAAGAACATATCGGTAACGCAAATCGAGCTGATACATCCGGCTATGCCTAAAACCATAAATGCAACCCAAATGCGTGTTCCAAAATAATATTCTCCTTTGATAACCAACGGATGAAAAAGTCCGATAATCAAAAATGTCGCAGCCCCAATCAAGAGCCCCATTAAATTATATTGATGTATTAAATCTATCATACGTTATCTAACTTATGTTTTTTATATGCTTCGGCAAGCCGAACATGATAGCTGTGTCGCCGAAATGCAGGTCCGTTATAGACCACAGCAAACCGTTCCCAATTTTTGTCTCTCAATGACTGCAACATATCACCACGCTGAATAAATTTTGTGAAATATCGCAACTGCTCTTTCTCAGAAAGCGACATTCTGAATGCAAATTCTTCGGGCGATGACGCGCCACAACGTTTCCAATTAAACCCACCAATCTGGAACATACCCCAAAAAGTTGACTCAATCGCTGCATTATAGTCAACATCCATTGCCTGTTTCAGCAGGTTATAATGCCGAAGGTTTCGCGATAAAGATCGGTTTGGAGTGGTTGAAAACAATTCGGGAAATTCCTTCTTTGCCCGCTTCAAATCAGCCCTGTTCTTTTCTGCTTTTTTCAAGAATACCGAACGCTGAAAAACGACAAGCGGTATTCCCGGCGCAATGATGCCACAATGAGAATGTCCCGCTTCCACTTCAATAACCGCTTTTATGACAGCAAGCTCAACGCCGAGCGAATCAGCCGCCGCCTGCATATCAGCCTCGGTCAACGAAGTTGTAAAATTGGGTAAAGAAATAAAAGAGGAACTGATGAAAATGGAGTCAAGCTGTCGCTCTATTTCGTCTTGCAGAATTTCATGCTCGGTTTGTGCAGATGCCAATGCAACCTTTAAAACAAGAGCCAAGAAAACGACGAAACGTAAATTTTTAAAAATCATCAGTTCCTCTCTTATATAATATAATGTATTATGCCTTCAAGTCAGCCACTTTTTCAATCACGCGACGAAGCTGATTGTAGAAGCGGTCAACTGCAGGAATATGCATTCTCTCTGAGGGAGAGTGTACGTCACGAAGTGTGGGACCGAATGAAACCATATCGAGGTTGGGATAAACCGATTTGAACAAACCACATTCGAGACCGGCGTGAATAGCTTTGATAGCGGGTTTAACGCCATAGAGTTCTTCGTAAGCGTCGCTTGCAATCTTCATGATGGGCGACTGAAGATTGGGCTGCCATCCGGGGTATCCGTCACCGTGAGTAACTTTTGCACCTGCGAGCTGGAACACAGCTTCAACCTGGCGGGCGATATCCCATTTACGAGATTCAACCGAGCTACGCTGGCTTGTGGTAACAACGATTTGATTGTCAGGTTTCATTTTAACCGAAGCAAGGTTGGTTGAAGTTTCAACGAGACCTTCGAGTTCACGGCTCATAGAAACAACACCGTGGGGTGCGCCATAGATTGCACGGATGATGTTGAGTGTTGTTGTTGAGTCGATAGTGTATTCGGGAGTATCAACCGAGCCCATAGTGATTGTGAGGTTAGGTTCGAGACCTTTATACTCGTTTTCGATGTCAGCTACATAGTTGTTGAGCATGATGCGAACATCTTCTTTGTTTGATGTGTGAACACCAACAACTGCGTGAGCTGCACGAGCAATTGCGTTACGGAGGTTACCACCATCAATTTCAGCGAGTGAAACTTCATATTTCTGAGAAACCTGCCAGAGGAAACGGGCAAGAAGTTTATTTGCGTTAGCACGACCAAGATGTATGTCACCACCAGAGTGACCACCAAGACCGTTTGCGATTTCAATACGGAAATATTGGAAATCGGTAGGAGCCTGTGATCGATTGTAGTGGAAAGTACAAGTAGTGTCAACGCCACCGGCACATCCAACGAAAATTTCAGCATCATCCTCTGAGTCGAGGTTAACGAGAATGCTACCTGTAATCATATCTTTACCAAGACCAAATGCACCGGTCATACCTGTTTCTTCGTCAACAGTGAAAAGACATTCGATAGGACCATGTTTGAGGTTAGGATCAATCAAAATAGCCAAAGAAGCAGCCACACCGATACCGTTGTCAGCGCCGAGAGTTGTACCGTCAGCACGAACCCATTCGCCGTCAACGATAGTTTTGATGGGGTTGTTTTCAAAATCAAAAGATTTGTCGTTAGACTCGCAAACCATGTCCATGTGTCCCTGGAGTACGATTGTGGGAGCATTTTCATGTCCGGGAGTACCGGGTTTAGACATAACGATGTTACCAACTTCGTCGCTTTTAACGGCAATGTTATGCTTTGCTGCAAAATCGAGGAGATACTTACGAATTTTGCCCTCTTTTTTAGACGGGCGGGGCACTTTGGTAATCTCATCAAAGATTTTGAACACCAATGCAGGTTGAAGATCTTTTACTTCCATAGATTTGAGTTTTTAAATGTTATAGTTATATTAAAAAAGTCTTGTAAGATTGAAACTATGTTAAATAATTCAATTTTCCACCACTAAGTTACAAAATAAAATTCAATCATAGCAAAAAATTTGACATTCTTTCTTATATTTGCAGTGAAAATACCAAATAAACGATGAAAACGCTTCTTTTGACACTCGGTCTACTCCTCGTGGCAGTCTTGTTATTAGGGTGCAGAGTGCTGTTTGTCAAAGGTGGAAAATTCCCGTCGGGACACGCCCATGACATTCCCGCGCTGAAAGAACGTAATCATCGAAACACATCTAAAGAAAAATAAAACAATCATTAAAACAAATATTCCAAATTAACGAAATGAAAAAAATGAAACTCGCCGGTGTGGCACTGATGGCTTTCGCAGCTGTAATTATGTCGTCATGCGGCAATAAAGCAAACGAACAAGTTGAAGCTAAAGCAAGCGAACAAGCTCCTGCCGGACTTAATATCCGTTACATTGATCTTGATTCAATCACTGCAAACTATAATCTTGTAAAAGACTATAACGAAATCAACATCAAGACGATGACCCGCCTTGACAATGCTCAGCGCACAAAACAGGCAGAGTTGCAAAAACGTGCTAACGAAATTCAGTCTAAAGTTCAAAACAACGGCTACATTTCTGAGCACACCTATAACGCTGACCTCCAGAAATTCCAACAGCAACAGCGTGACGCCGAAACTTACCTCGGCAACCTCCAGCAGCAAGCTCAGCAAGATGCACTCGACCAGAGCAAAGCTCTCAACGACTCGCTCAATAACTACATTGAAATATACATGAAGTCTCACAACTATGACGCCATCCTCCTCCGCGCCGCAGGTGTATATTTCAACCCCGAACTCGATATCACCAAAGAAATCGTAGAAGGTCTTAACGCTCGCTACATCAAAGCTGAAGACCGTAAATAATAGCCTCTCTAACCATTCATCAACCTCAAGAGAGGTACCCGATCGTCCCCTCTATGAAAGAAGGTGTGCCAGGAATGACATACCTTCTTTTATATAATAATGTGTAGGGAAACTTTAAGAACTTTTATTAAACCAATAAACAATATGATAGTAGTTATAGCAGAAATAATAGGCTGGGTAGCCACCGTATTTCGTAGCGCCGGAATGCTTTGCAAATCGGCTAATATGGTTAAATATCTTGTTTCACTTGGAAATCTTTTCTGGATGATAAACGGATTTTTGACCCACAACAAACCATTGATTGCAAGTAATGCGATTTGCCTTATTATCATGTTATATGAAATCATCAAAAACTATTATTCAAAGAAATCTGCAGATTGATGCGAGAAAAATCAAAAACTTTAACATTTAAAGCTAATCGGCTTATTTTTAATTGATTAACCAGTATTGGTACCGATTAATCAGGGTTAATCTTATAATTATTGACAAAATTTAAAAGAAAAACTTTTGGTTATTTCAGTAATTCTTTGTACTTTTGAACACTATTATAGCAACCTCATGGAACAATCCTTATCATGATAACGCCTTATTGGCAACCATTTCAAAAATCTTCTACCGATAAACGAGATTGATTCCTATCAAAAAATAAAAGATTTATGCAATTAATTAAACCAATTAAAAACGCAATCTTTTTCATAGCACTCGGAGCCGTAGCCATCAGCGCTGACGCTCAAACCTATCGTCTCCCGGGTGCACACAAAGCAGAACACCGCGATCTTATTGCAGGCCAAGAAAACATCAATAACCAGATTAAGGTTGAAAATACTCAACAATTCCTTGACCAACTTTTTAAAGAAGAAGAGGAGCCTGAAATGGATATCTATACCGAAGGTTGGAACAGCCGCCTTGTTAACCCATACGCTAACTCTGAGATTCCTCAATCAAAAGTAATTGACGTTTCAAACTTCTGTATGCCTCACGCCGGCTATGTTACATCACCCTACGGTTATCGTAAACGTTTCCGTCGTATGCACAAAGGTGTTGACCTCAAAGTACATATCGGCGATACCATCCGCGCTGCTTTTGACGGAAAAGTTCGTCTCACCAACTTTGAACGCCGTGGCTATGGTAACTACGTTATCCTTCGTCACACCAACGACCTTGAAACCGTATATGGTCACCTTTCAAAATTCCTTGTTGAAGCTGACCAATATGTAAAAGCAGGTGACCCGATCGCTCTTGGTGGTAACACTGGTCGTTCAACCGGTCCTCACCTCCACTTTGAAACCCGCTACATGGGCTATGCAATCAACCCGGCAGCAATCTTCGACTTTGCAAACCAGACAGTTCATACTGACACATACACCTTTGACAAAGGCACTTATCAGAATGCCCGTAATTTTGACCCGGCAGCTAACTCAGCATACGCCAAAACATACATTGCTGAATATCAGAAAGCATATCCCAACGGTAACGGCTATGTTGAACCTCGCTCAACCGCTTCGTCATCTTCCTCGTCACGAGGATCATCAGTTTACACTGTCCGTAAAGGAGACAGCCTCAGCCTCATTGCTTCACGCAACGGAGTGACTGTTCAAAAAATCTGTCGTCTTAACAACATCAAATCAACATCGACACTTCGTCCCGGTCAGCGTCTCAAATTGAGATAATCCGATCGACCTGAAAATATTTAAAGGAGATATACCAAACGGTGTATCTCCTTTTTAATTGTAATTTTCACATATAAATAATGTAATAATATAATATTTTTGATTAATTTTGCATGTCAAATTAAAATCAAACAAAATTATGGCAAACGCTAACATTGACTGGAATAATATTGGATTCGGTTATATCCCCACCGACTATAATGTAAGATGTTATTATCGAGATGGCAAATGGGGTGAAATAGAAGTTTCATCATCTGAAACAATCAACATTCACATGGCAGCTACTGCCCTACACTATGGTCAGGAAATTTTTGAAGGATTGAAAGCATTCCGTGGTAAAGACGGTAAAGTCAGAGTTTTCCGTCTTGAAGCTAATGCAGCCCGCATCCGCCAATCAGCTGAAGGAATTAAAATGGCTCCCGTACCTGAAGATTTGTTCCGCAAAATGGTTATCAAAGCGGTTCAACTCAACGAACGATTCATTCCGCCCTATGGTAGCGGTGCTTCATTATATATCCGTCCGCTCGAAATTGGTTTGAGCGCAAACGTCGGTGTTAAACCGGCTCAGGAATATCTCTTTATGATTTTGGTTACACCAGTTGGTCCTTACTTCAAAGGTGGATTCAGTACAACCGATGTCTGCATCATGCGCGAGTTTGACCGTGTAGCCCCCAAAGGCACAGGTCGCTGGAAAGTTGGTGGCAACTATGCAGCCAGCCTTGCCGCCGGTCAAAAGGCTAATGAACTCGGCTATTCAGCAGTGCTATACCTCGACCCTAAAGAAAAACAATACATCGACGAGTGTGGTCCTGCAAACTTCTTCGGTATCAAAGACGGCAAATATATCACTCCTGCGTCTGAATCAATTCTTCCTTCGGTCACAAACAATTCATTGATGCAAATTGCACGCGACCTTGGCATCGAAGTGGAATGTCGTCCTGTTCATGTAGAAGAAATCGCGACACTCGACGAAGCGGCCGAATGCGGAACTGCCGCTGTAGCATCGCCAATCGGTAACATCGTTGACCTTGACCTCGATAAAAAATACGTCATTTCAAAAGATGGCAAACCGGGGCCTGTCACCACTAAACTTTACAATGCGCTCCGTGCAATCCAACTCGGTGAAGCAGAAGACAAACATGGTTGGAACACAATCATCGAGCTCTAACAAATCCCGTACATGATTGATTATCAAAAAATCATAGACAAATATTATCCCGTCGGCTCAACCCGACGGGATATTTATATGCACCATTGCCGTCAAGTTGCCGACAAAGCACTCGACATCGCACAAAGAAAAGCCCTCGACCTTGATAAAAATCTAATTGAAGCTGCCGCAATGCTCCACGATATCGGAATCGTGATGACCGATGCACCATCTATCGACTGCCACGGCTCACTCCCCTACATTTGCCACGGGATTGCAGGAGCTGACATGCTGAGAAAAGAAGGTGGTTATCCCGAAGAAGTAGCCCGAGTTGCCGAACGCCATACCGGAGCCGGTATCTCTGACGAAGACATCAAAGAACTCGACCTTCCACTTCCTCCGGGTAATTATATGCCCGAAACTCTCCTTGAACGTCTTGTTTGCTATGCCGACAAATTCTATTCAAAGAGTGGAGAAATGAAAGAAAAATCACTCGAAAAAGTACGCGACTCAATGTCGCGCCACTCCTCCGCTACCCTCGCCCGCTTTGAAAAACTCCACAAAGAATTTAGCTAAATTTATAGTCCCGCATATACGTCATTCAAAATTGTAGAGACAACAGTTGGTGTATAGCTATAACTTCTCTTCTGATTTTCGACCTTATGGCGACCTATTAAATCAGGACATTCTATATATTTTGCGATAGCTTGTGCAAGATTATCAATATTGCCATAATCAACGAGCAAGCCATTCACATCGTGTTTAACCATATCAGATATTCCACCAACACGGGTGGCGATGATTCCGCAGCCTGAAGCCATTCCTTCAATCAAAGCCATTGGTTGACACTCATAATTTGATGGAAGAACCACGACATCGGCATTGTTGAGTAACGTATTACGTTCTTCGCAATCTACCCACCCTGTAAACACGACCTCGCCGTGACCGATTTCACACTCTGAATACTCTTTCATCCATTTATATAGCTTTCCCGAACCGGCAATCACAAGCTGTGTTTTATCAGGAAATTTTTCGGAGACATCTTTATATGCTTTTAAAAGGAGATCCACGCCCTTATCTTTTGTAAGCACTCCAAGATACAAAAAGTGGATTTTATTATCTCGTTTTTCTTTCTTGTCAACAAGGACAGCATCAGAAAAATTTGGCACAACGACTACATTTTTACAATTCAGCGTGTTCTCAAAATAATTTTTCCAATAAGGTGACAATGCTATTATCACATTTGCCATTGAGAACACAGTTTTTGCAAGCGGCTTACCAGCCTTTTCTACAAACTGAGGTAAATCCCCGGCATGGCTGTGCAGGATAATTTTATAACCTAAGCAACGCCCATATAAGGCTATAAATGCTTTGCGAAAGAATGATTTTCCCGAAGCTACATGAATATGTAGGATTTTGTGGTTATATCTATAAAATGGTAAACGGATACAGGTTAAAACCAGAATAAAAAAACCGACAAACGTTCCGCGAGGACTATTTGTCGGGAGATAAAGTACATTAAAATAAGTTTTATAAAGTCGAGCAAGTTGTTCCATGCCACCACGTCCATCTAACGACGGTCCGACAAAAACACCATTCTTCAAGTTGCCCGAAATTGTCATTTTTCAAACAAGCTGTTTGCAACGGCGAGTGATTCGGGTTTACCTATGTCAATCCACTGATATTTTTCAGCCGGAGTGTAGCCGTTAATCATCAAGTCTTTACAAGATGCGACATAGAAGGGCACAATCGAGAAGGCATCAAGATTATGGTCTTCAGCATATCGTTTTAATGGCTCGAAGATGGTTGGATTCAAGATATGGACACCACCGAAAGCAAGTGGGTGCACATTTTCGTTAGGAGTAAATCCATCGGGCAGATATTTTTGCTCAGAAATATTTCCCCATCCCTCAAGTCGATTTTCTCTGTTAAAAAAGAAATAGCGCGATGTTTTGCGATCGTCTGCCAAAAGTGTGATATCGGCATTTGTATTTTGATGATACTCAATCATTTCTTTAATAGGGAAATCAGTCAGGATATCTGCATTATGAACAATAAATGGTTCATTGCCGAGTAATTTCTGCGCTTTAAGAATTCCTCCGCCGGTTTCAAGAAGTTTATCTGTTTCATCACTAACCTCTATGTCAAGCCCAAAATTGTCGTTGCTTTTCAAAAATTCAACGATCTTGGGCGCAAAGTGGTGAACGTTAACGACAATCTTATTAATTCCGGGATCCTTTAATTTGAGAATTACACGTTGGAGCAT
>JAIDRE010000171.1 GCA_029061925.1 Muribaculaceae bacterium
CGCAGACCTCTAAATAACCTATTCCATAAACATAAAATCAAAAGATTATGAAAAAGAAATTTTTTCTTCTTGCAACGTTAGTACTCGCATCTCTCACCGCCTCAGCTTCAGTTGAAATCATAGCATGGTGTGGAAAAACAATGATTACCGTTGACCGAGAATATTTTGAAGAAGATGAAGACTGCGGTGACTGTCCTGAGTCTGCAGAATACTACCAATCTCTTGTTGAAATGATGTGTGGTCCCGGCCATAACGACGGCTATACTATCCGGAGGAATTAAGATCAACAAAATGTTTTCTTAAAAATCATTCTATCTAACAACTTAAGGGGAGATGTACTTGTTGCATCAAATCGATAAAGTCGTCTCCCCTTAAGTTAATATCAATTTTGCTATGAGATTATATTCATTCGTTCTATTGCTATTTGCCAGTCTTACCATGATTGCTCAAACCGATCCTGACCAAAAGATTGCAAAGACAGGCAAAATGTTAGTCGCAGATACCAGTTATATGGAGGTGGTTTACTCATATAAAGTATATGATGACTATTGGAAACTGCAACAAGAGTTTTTTGAAATTCTTGAAATTGGCGAAAAATTCAGTTATTATTCTGACTATGGATATTATAGACTTGACTCGATTATTAATGTTGATTATCCAAATGGAATCAAAAGAATTGAGTATTATGATTTACGAAAAAAGGTCCATCCCAGATATGATCTTTCTATCTTAAAAAATAAAAATGAGAATAAGTTAACCGGGTTTGATCTTATCTTAATGGATTATTATACTTATGATGAAGATATACCGCAAATGAAGTGGACATTTCTTCCCGAATCTGAAGATATTTGTGGTTACAAATGCTACAAAGCAATTACAAATTTCCGTGGCAGACAATGGGAGGCATGGTACACTGATGATATTCCGCTAAACAACGGTCCATGGAAATTAGGCAATCTACCGGGACTCATTTTAAAAGCTCAGGATATCACTAACGATCATATTTTTGAAGCTTTAGCTGTAAGAAAATC
>JAIDRE010000172.1 GCA_029061925.1 Muribaculaceae bacterium
CTTTATAATATTCAAGTATGAATTTCAATAGTTTTACAATCAAGTCGCAGGAAGCGGTTCAAAAGGCTGTTGAACTGACAAGTTCGGCAGGACAGCAATCAATTGAGCCGGTACATCTGCTTAAGGCTATTTTTTCAGAAGGTGAATCTCTTGTAAAATTCATTTTCCAAAAGGTAGGTGCAAACCTTCCCCTCGCTGAAAAAGCAGTTGATCGTGAGATTGAAACCCTTCCAAAAGTTAGCGGTGGTGAACCCTATCTCAGCCGCACATCAAATGACGTTTTACAAAAAGCACTTGACATTGCTAAGAAACAAGGTGATGAATATGTCACTCTTGAAGCAATGCTTTTAGCTATTTTTGCAATAAACTCACCTGCCTCAACTATTCTTAAAGATGTAGGATTAAGTGAAAAGGAACTCCAAAGCGCAATCGAAGAGCTCCGTAAAGGTAAAAAAGCTACCGATCAAAGTGCCGAAGAATCATATAACGCTCTCAGCAAATACGCAATCAATCTTAACGAACGTGCCCGTTCAGGCAAACTCGACCCTGTAATCGGACGTGATGACGAGATTCGCCGTGTATTACAAATCCTTAGCCGTCGAACCAAGAACAACCCGATGCTTATCGGTGAACCGGGTACCGGTAAAACCGCTATTGCCGAAGGTCTTGCACAGCGTATTGTTCGTGGTGATGTTCCTGAAAACCTCCGTACCAAGCAAATCTTCTCTCTCGACATGGGAGCCCTTGTTGCCGGTGCAAAATATAAAGGTGAATTTGAAGAACGTTTGAAAGCAATCGTTAACGAAGTTACCCAGAGCGATGGTGAGATTATTATCTTCATCGACGAAATCCATACCCTTGTCGGTGCAGGTAAAGGTGAAGGTGCGATGGATGCAGCTAACATCCTGAAACCGGCACTTGCACGTGGGGAGCTTCGCAGTATCGGTGCAACTACCCTTGACGAATATCAGAAGTATTTTGAAAAGGATAAGGCACTCGAACGTCGTTTCCAGAAAGTAATGGTAAACGAACCAGACGAAATGAGTGCGATTGCCATTCTCCGTGGTTTGAAAGAACGTTATGAAAACCACCACAAAGTGCGTATTCGTGATGAAGCGATCGTAGCCGCCGTTCAACTTTCAGAACGATACATCACTGATCGATTCCTACCTGACAAAGCTATCGACCTTGTTGATGAAGCGGCATCAAAACTTCGTCTTGAAATAGACTCTGTACCCCAGGCACTTGATGAAATCAGCCGTATGATTGCTCAGAAAGAGATTGAACGTGAAGCTATCAAACGTGAAGGTGATGAAGAACGTGTCAAGGAGATTGAGCGTCAAATTTCAGACCTCCGCGATGAAGAAAGCGAATACACTGCAAAATGGAAAGCTGAAAAAGAACTTATTAACAAGATTCAGCAAAACAAAATCGACATCGAACAGCTTAATTTTGACGCTGAACGTGCCGAACGCGAAGGCGATTATGCCAAAGTGGCAGAGATCCGCTATTCTTCAATCCGTAGCAAGGAGGAAGAAAACAAGACAATTCAGGAACAACTCAAAATGATGCAGGGCGAAAAAGCTCTTATCAAGGAGGAAGTTGACGCTGAAGATATTGCTGATGTTGTCAGCCGTTGGACCGGTATTCCTGTCAACAAGATGGTACAATCTGAAAAAGAGAAACTTCTCCATCTTGAAGAGGAACTTCACAACCGTGTCGTTGGTCAGGACGAGGCTATTCAGGCTATTGCCGATGCAGTTCGTCGTTCACGCGCAGGTCTTAATGACCCCCGTCGTCCTATCGGTTCATTCATCTTCCTCGGCACAACTGGTGTCGGTAAAACAGAGCTTGCAAAAGCACTTGCCGAATACCTATTTGATGATGAAAACATGATGACACGTATTGATATGAGTGAATATCAGGAGAAACACGCAGTCAGCCGTTTGGTTGGTGCGCCTCCGGGATACGTTGGTTATGATGAAGGTGGTCAGCTCACCGAAGCAGTTCGTCGTAAACCTTATTCAGTTGTGTTGTTCGATGAAATCGAGAAAGCACATCCCGATGTGTTCAACATCCTGCTTCAGGTACTTGACGATGGACGTTTGACCGACAATAAAGGTCGTATGGTCAACTTCAAGAATACCATCATCATTATGACCTCAAACATGGGTTCAAATGTTATCCGTGACAACTTTGCCAAGATGACCGATGAAAACAAGTTTGAAACAATCGAGAAAACCAAAGAGGAAGTTCTTGAAATGCTGAAACAGACAATCCGTCCCGAGTTCCTCAACCGTATCGACGAGATTATCATGTTCACTCCGCTTAACAAGAACGAAATCAACGAGATTGTAGGTCTTCAGCTCAACTCAGTCAAGAAGATGCTTGCCACAAACGGCATCCAACTTGAAATCACACCTAAGGCGCTCGAATATCTTGCCGAAGAAGGTTATGATCCTGAATTTGGTGCACGACCTGTTAAACGTGTCATCCACCGTCAGGTATTGAACCGCCTTTCAAAAGATATCCTTGGTCAGAAGGTTGATAAAGAGCGCCCGATCATCATTGATGTCGAAGGTGAAGAGTTGAAATTTACCAACTGATAAAAACGTTCATTCTTCTCTCTCCTCATTTTATCTAAAGAATACAGATACATTTAATATTAACCTAACCAAAAGATTCAAGTATTTATGAAAAAGTTTTTTTACTTATTACTGGCACTACCATTGGCTATATTTGCCACTTCATGTAGTGATGACGACAAGGATGTACCCGATGTAGCAATCGAAGCATCATTTAATGCGACTCAATATGACGGCGGTCTTTATGTTGTTCAAGGCGATACCTTGACCATCGAAAGACTTGACCTCATCAACCACACCAACAAGAACGGTGGTCTTAGTTCTGCAAGCTACTATCTTGACAATATTCGCGTTGGTACAACTATTCTTCAGCCGTACACATTCTCTATTTTAACTGAAGGGCTCCCTGTTGGTGTTCACTCTCTCGGCATCACAGCTCAGGTTAGTGTAGTCGATTATCCAATCAGTATAGCCGGTTTTGAAGTACCTCTCAACATTGTTGCATCAGCTGACGATATTCCTGCCGGTGCAGTCACTCCGGTAATTCCCGACCAGCCCGCCGAATAATTATCGAATAATTATTTATAATCTATAAGGAGATATGCCATTTTTATGACATATCTCTTCTTTTTTTATATAAAAATAGTCAAATTCATGCACAATATTTATTTTGTTTGT
>JAIDRE010000173.1 GCA_029061925.1 Muribaculaceae bacterium
AGCTTTTCTTCATAGCTATGCTTCATAATAAAACTGCACTCCAAAAGTTTTGTGTTCAACTTTTGGGGTGCAGTTCATTTTGATGCAGCGCTTTTTTTATTTTATAATGTGTTGGAATATGCCACCGGGCATTTAGGAATTATTTACTCGATTTCGAGGAGCATCCAGTTGTTGTTTAGGATGCCGTCGAGAACGTTTTCCATACAAAGGTTCCAGCTTACGAAGCCTTGTATTCGACCGTCGGGAGTACGATATTTGAAGTTCGAGGGTGCGAGAGGTTCGCCGGTGTCGGCATGGTAAGTTTCGTGCATTGTACCGTAATCGTCGAGGTCTTTAGCCATGAGTCCACCGACTTTTTCGGCAAGCCATTCAACCTCTTCGGGGAAACCGTAGTTGTGGAGCCCGATTGAGTAGATGTAGTTGCAAATGCCCCAGACCGGACCTTGCCAGTTAGAGAATGGAACGATGATGTTTTTGTTGTTGTAGTCAACGTCGCTTTTTGAGAGACTTCTGAAGCCGTATGGAGCTTTCATCTCGCTTTCGGGCAACATATATCGTTTGATCATCTTTTGTCCGTTTCCCATTGGAGCCATATTATACATTAATGGTACGAAAGTAGAATAACCTACACGACGATAAGGCTCGCGGGTCTCACGATCGATGTTGTAGTAGCACTCATCTTCTTCGTTCCAGCAAATCTTGTTGAGAGCTTTCTTGAGGTTTTCAGCTTCGGAAGTGAGAGCTTTAGCATCATCTTCATAACCCAATTTGCGGGCAATGGCAGCCTGAGCTTTCAGTTCGCCATACTGGAATGCAGTGGCGTCGGTTGACAAGAACGAACGGGTATCTTCTTTGAAGTAGTTGAGTGCGGGGTTGTTGTCGGCACCGCTCTGCATTGCAATTTCCCAAAAGTATAGACCACTGATCGAGTCGCACTGAGTTTTACGACGATAGTCAATCACCTTGTTTAGAGATTTGTAAAGCGGACGGAGCCATTCCCAGTCGCCTGTTGCCTTGCTGTAGTGGTAAGCACCTTGAGAGAGGAACGGTTTCATTGCAAAGCGACCGCTGTAAACGTTACGCGGGCCATCTTTAGTCATACATCCGGCTACATATCCGTCATCGTCAATGCCTTGACTGAAAGTGAGTACCCAGTTTTTCATATATTCGGGCTGACCCTTTGAGATGAAGTGGTTAGCCATGAAGAACGCATCCCAATCCCAAAGCTGAGAATAGAACCCGGCAGGAATGAGATATGGATATTTTATAAAGCCGTTAGGCTCTTTTACGACTTGTTTACGTAGGTCGGTAAAACCTTCGCTCAGGCGCGTGTGAATCTTTTGGAGATTTTCGCGAGAAGTCTGTGAAGTAGCAACTGAAGGCATAATACCTAATGACATAATCAGGAGATATTTAAATAGTTGTTTCATGATTGATTATTTTATTGATTAAATAAAATAAGCCTTCGCTACTTAATTGACAATTAGTTAATAGCGAAGGCTTACAGCTATTTATCTTCACGCAGTTTTTTTAGCCAAGTTCAGAGATGGGAATTGCACCGATACCCGGACGATCGGGGATGATGATTTTACCTTTCTCGATTTTGAGACCGTCAAAGCAGTCATTCGAGATAAGGAGGTTACCGTCGAGGTCGGCCCAGTCGGTAAGTGGAGCGATTTGAGCTGCTGCGGTAACGGCACAAGAGGTTTCGGTCATACAGCCTACCATAACTTTCATGCCGAGTGCGCGGGCAAGAATAGCCATCTGGTATGCTTCGTGGAGACCGGTACTCTTCATGAGCTTAATGTTGATACCGTCGTATGCACCGGCTGTACGGCGAACTTCGTGATGAAGATTGTTGAATTCGTCGGCAACAATGGGGAGTGGAG
>JAIDRE010000174.1 GCA_029061925.1 Muribaculaceae bacterium
TTATAATAAAGTAAAATCTCTTTTACCAAGATTAAAAAGAAATCACATTAAACCATCAAACTCGGTTTTAAAATTTGTAAAGGACTTTGAAACTCTCGATAGACTTATTTTAAACCACAATGAAAATTTTCTAAGAAAAGAACTTGAAACGTGTAGAGAGTTTTTTGATAGTTGCTTAAATTATCCTTTGGATAAGCAACAACGACGTTCTATTGTATCACAAGAAGATAATTGTTTGGTTGTAAGTAGTGCCGGGAGTGGTAAAACCTCATCTATTGTAGGTAAAGTAAAATATATTATCGACATTAAAGGGATTGATCCGAAACGTATTCTTTTGATTAGTTATACAAATAAGGCTGCCACAGAGTTGACTGAGCGAGTTGGTATTGACAATCTTAAAGGATATACGTTTCATAAATTAGCACTTGATTTAATTGGACAATGTACTGGACAAAAACCATCAATATGTGAAAATACAGATGCTCTTTTTGTGAAAATATTCAGAGAATTGATGAAAGATGAAAATTTTCGTAAACACTGTGTTGAATACTTTATCGATTATCAATCTGAAGATAATGATATTGAAAAAGGAGAAAATGAAATTCGACAACAATTGTCTGAGAAGAAACAGAAACGATTAAAGGTGCTCCTACCAGATATGGATGGTAAGAATGTGTATGTGAGAAGTGAGCAAGAAAAGAAAATATGTTTCATATTAACATCTCTTGGTGTTAATTTTAGATATGAAGAACCATATGAATATTCTGTTGCTGATGAAATGCATTCACAATATAAACCTGACTTTTCAATATATTATGAGCTTGATGGAGTACCTCAACGAATATATTTAGAACATTTCGGTGTTGATGAACACGGACTTGTTCCTTTTTGGTTTGCAAAGGATTGCAATATTACATATGAGGAGGCAAATCAAAAATATAATGATGGAATTACGTGGAAAAAAGCAGTCCATGATAAATTTGGAACGAAACTTATTGTAACATCAAGTGCTGATTTCAGTAATTCAGACATTCGAGACAAAATTAAAATCCTCCTCACCAATGCCGGTGTTCCGTTGAATGAGAAATCAGAAAAAGAATTATACGATATTGTATTGCCTGGGGGTAGTAAGCAAGAAAAAACTTTTATTCGGTTGATTGCTACTTTTATTACATTATTTAAGTCGAGTTGTCGTCCTTTAAAAGATGTAATTAATCTTGCAATAAATGCAAATGATGAACGAAGTTTATTTATAATTAAAAATATTTTCAGTCCTGTTTATAAACGTTATGAAGAATATTTGCATTTTAATCGACAAATTGACTTTACAGATGCGATTTTACAAGCAACCGAGTTGTGTGAAAAATTACACCCCATCTCATATGATTATATTATTGTTGATGAATTCCAAGATATATCAGTTGACAGATATAAATTCCTTAAGGCTTTAAGAGACTGTAATAACTCTACCAAACTTTATTGTGTAGGAGACGACTGGCAATCCATTTATCGTTTTTCGGGAAGCGATATGTCACTTTTTAATAGATTCGAAGAATTTTTCGGACCAACTGAAATAAACAAAATTGAAACTACCTATCGTTTTGGAGAGCCACTGATTAGATTGTCATCACAATTTATTCAGCTCAATCCGGCTCAAATAAAAAAGAACATTAGTCCTTTCAATTTACAAGCAAAAACAGACTTGGATTTTCAATCTTACGATAACAAAAGTTATTGTCAAGTTATTGATAGGTTAGTCGCTTCAATTCCAGAAGATAAAACGATATTCTTATTAGGCCGGTACTCATTTGATGATTATTATTTGTCATTTGTTTATAAAAGTGTGAAAGATGGTAATAAATTTTACTATATTATCCGAAATAGAAAGGTAGAATTTCTCACCATTCATAAATCTAAGGGGTTAGAGGCTGATTATGTCATTCTACTGCAATGCAACAAAGATACTTATGGATTTCCGTCATTAATAAATGATGACAGGTCTCTTCAATATGTATTAACTGCAGGAGACCGATATTTATATAGTGAGGAGCGACGATTATTCTATGTCGCAATTACACGTGCCAAAATCAAAATCTGGGTATTATATGATAGCCGTATCCCTTCGGCCTTTGTAGAGGAATTTCTTAATCCTAAGAAAAAAGAAGAACAAATTATTAAACACCCTAATGCTCATAAGCCTTGGACGAGTAAAGCCGATAAATACCTTTTAGACCTTTATAAGGAAGGTAAAAGTATTAAGGAAATTGCAAAAAGAATGGGACGTAGTCAAACCGCTATTGTTATGAGGTTAGGAAGATTGGGAGCATCGTCTAACTCTTGACCATAGATAGAAGCTGTTAGAGAGACCAGATAAAATACAAATCTACGCAGTTTGTTATTACACGAGCCCAAATGAATGAATTAATAATAGGTATGGAATTGGGGTTGAACATATTGCCCCGGTCGAGTATCGGATAGACGAGCGTCCATCCCTACAGATTCCCCTACAATTACTTTCTGTCGAAGTCGGCGGGGATATCACCCCAGTTTTCGGTGTCCCATTTGAGGATGGGGTTGATGAGTTGGTGGGTGCGGAGCCAGGCGTCGGCGCGGACGAGCATTTCCATGATTTTGCCATTGTGCGGAGTGGCTGCCAGTTTTGAGCGGTGACCGCGATTTGAAATCCACGAAAGGGCTGTGCGGCTGTCAGAGTATATTGGGGTGGAATAGTCTTTTTTCTTGTCGAGAAGGGCTAAAACGTGGACGAGGGCGAGATATTCGGCAACGTTGTTTGTGCCGTCGGGAAGAGGTCCAACATGAAATAGTTCTTCACCATCGCCTACTCTCACTCCGCGATATTCCATCATGCCGGGATTACCGCTACATGCCCCATCGACCGAGATTGCATCGAGTCGTATCTCGGGGATGGCTTCATAATTGACTTTGACGCTACGATGATTGGCGATTGCCTTGATTAGTTCGGTTTGCTCTTCGTATGTTCCACGGAATGCGTGGGTGGCAGCCTCTTGATTGTCAAAGGCTTTATATTTTGCTCCGGGATAGCCATCAACCTGTAGTTTACACTCTTCCCACGAGTCGTAAATACCGGGGGCATAGCCTTCCCATACTACATAAAATTTTCGTTGGTTTGACGCCATAAATGATTGGTTTTAAGATAGCTGGATAAACAGCGATATATCGACATGGTGCATTCCGACCTCGCGCGCAACTTGTCCGTTTACGAGCTTGCCCATAAACGTAATAGTGGCGGCTTGGAGTCCGGGCGAAAGTTTGAGCGCATTGGTTACGCCTTCGAGAGTCATGATGTCGTCGAGCATGGTGATGAATGTATTGCTAAGTGCCATAGCGGCTGTACGCGGCACGGCACTCCCGGCGTGGATATAGCATACGCGTCCATCGCCTCGGTTGTCGTCGGGACGTGCCGATGAAAGGTTGACAGTCGGTAGAGATGGAAATGCGCCGCCCTCTCGACACGTCAAGTCAAATGTCAGAACTCCTTTTTTCATTGTCTGGACAACTTCGTTGCCAAACACGACCTCGTTTGACGTAGGGCTTACAAGTACGATATCAGCCGAAGCCAAAGCCTTGTTCAAGACGTTGGGATGTAGAGCCGAACCGATAACGCCTGATCCGAGTTCACGGATTGCTGTACGGAGCGAATAGACATCGTTGTCAAACAGGCGAACAATTGTTCCTAAACCGGTGGCTGATCGAGCGGCTGCTATTGCACCGATTCCCGAACCGATTATAACGACTTCACATGGAACGATTCCGGCAATTCCACCGAGAAGTATTCCCTTACCGTTGGCCGAATCGGCAAGCAGTGCCGATGCTATTGCTATTGATGCGCGGCCGTCAATCTCTTCGAGAATGTCGGCAAACGGTCGATTTCCGTTTTCGTCGGTGATGAGGTCGATTGCAATGGTTATGATACCATGGTCGAGAAGTGCCTTTATGATTTCGGGGTTCTGTTCATGGATATGGAGAAGGGTGAGCAACATCGCACCACGACGTAACTTTTTGATTTCAGAGACTTTGAGCGGAGCAAGGTGTATGACGATGTCACACAACAATGTTTCCTGACGTTCAACTATTGATGCGCCTTTTCTGATATATGTCGAGTCGGGATAGTGAATTGAGCCGGCAGCCTCAGCCTCCATTTTTACCGTGAATCCGCGTTCAACAAGCATGTTCACACCCTCGGGTGTAAGAGGAAAACGTTTTTCGGTTTTGCTGTCACAACGTGGCAGACCGATTGAAAATGTGCGACGTCGCCGGGCTGTTTCAACAAGCTGAGGTTCGGTGAAGTCGGCAAAATCGGGGTGTGAAGTCATGATAATTATGGTTTATAAATATTTTTCAATAAATAATGCCGAGGTACGCTCGATCTGGTCTTCATCTTCGAGCTGTGAGGCGTCAAAAATGTGTAGGGCTTTGCGATAAAACACTTCTCGCTCGGCAATTTTGTCGGCTATAAAGCGACGCAGCGAATCATCATCGAGCTTTGCTATCAGCGGACGTTTATCGCGAGCAATGACAAGGCGTGAAAAAAGGCGTTCGTTCGGAACATGAAGATAAACCGTTTTACCAAGTCGGTTCATCAGCTCCATGTTGTTGTTGAAGCATGGTGTGCCGCCTCCGCAGGCAATTAAGTTGAAGCCCTCGGCAGCCGCTTTTTTAAGCGATTCTGATTCGAGATGGCGAAACGAGTCTTCGCCATAAAGTGAAAAATACTCTTTGATCGACATTCCAGCCACGTTTTCGATATAGTCATCAAGGTCTATTGACTTGAGCTTTGTCCTGGCTGCCAGTGCGTTACAAAGAGTGGTTTTGCCCGAACCCATGAAGCCGATCAAAAAGACCGGCTTCAAAGTTTGGGATATGTTTGATGATTTTTCAGTCATCTATATAGATGATTATTTCTCTTCTTGTTTCTTGAGTAAATCGCGAATTTCAGTGAGTAATTTCTCTTCGTTAGAAGGTTCTGCAGGAGCAGCGGGAGCTTCTTCGGCTTTCTTTTTAAAGCTCATAATAAAGCGGATTGCCATGAAGATAGAGAAGGCGATGATAAGGAAGTCAACTATATTCTGGATAAACATACCATAGTTGAATGTGATTGCTTCGTGCATCACTTGACCTGCTGCATCAAGTTCTTCGGGGCGAAGGGTTGCTTTGAGGTTTGTGAAGTTAACACTACCTGTGCAAAGGCTGATGACAGGCATGATGATGTCATTAACTAATGAAGAAACGATTTTGCCGAAAGCACCACCGATGATAACACCGACTGCCATATCGACAACGTTACCTTTCATTGCGAAATCTTTGAAATCGTTAAGTAATTTACCCATAGTTGAATTTTGTAAGTTGTGAGAATTATTGAATACAAAAATAGTATAATTGAAGTACTTATACAACAAATAAGTCACATATTTTGTTCACTTAAATATTTCGGGGGTGGTGTTCGAGTATCTCCCTGCGCAAGTTTGACGTGTCGAGATGCAGGTAAATCTCAGTCGTGGCTATTGATTCGTGACCGAGCATTTGCTGAATGGCTCTCAAGTTGGCTCCCCCTTCAAGCAAGTGGGTTGCAAAGGAATGGCGCAAGGTGTGGGGCGAAATTTCTTTTGTTATACCTGCTTGACGTGCAAGACGTTTTATGATTGTAAAGATCATCTGACGTGTCAACCGGTGACCTCGGCGATTCAGGAACAAAACATTTTCTTCGCCGGCAACAACATCGAGTTGAGCGCGTTCGGTCATATATTCTTTTACGAGGTCAATAGCAACGTCAGAGATTGGGACTATGCGTTCCTTGCTACCCTTACCGGTCACTACAATGTACCCTTCGTCAAAATAGAGCTTATTGATTTCAAGGTTGACAAGCTCGCTGACGCGGAGACCGCAACCATACATCACCTCGATTATCGCATTGTTTCGGCGTCCTTCGGGTGTTGATTTGTCGATCTCGTCAATGAGCATATCAATCTGCTCGACCGTAAGGACTTCGGGGAGATGTCGCCCCATTTGAGGCGATTCAAGATTGAGTGTCGGATCCTCGTCAATATAGTTTTCAGCTTTTAGATATTTAAAGAATGATTTCAAACCCGAGATGATTCGTGCCTGAGAGCGTGGTGCGATACCGAGGTCGTGCAGGTCGGCGACAAAAGCCTGGAGCGATTGGTCGGTCACACTCCTAAGCCTCTGATTTTCACGCTTTAGAAAATCGAGAAACTTCGAGATGTCAAAGAGATAGCTTTCGCGAGTATTGTCTGACAAGCCTCGTTCGAGCTGGAGGTATGCACCAAAGCCGCGCAGCAGTCGGTCAATGTCGTCAATACGTCTTTTTGAGTCGTCTAAAGCCATAATCTATAACATTGACGGGGTAGTTTGGTATTGCCGACAATCACACCGCGACGGTCGTTGGTGAACGTCATTCCGTGGGTTTCGAGTTGGTCGTTTATTTCCTCCCAAAGCGAGTTGGTGATTGAGTCGTGTTGAATGTCGGTGAAAAGTGCAACCCCGTCGCGGTTCAATACAGAAAGGATGAAATCGCGGTCGGTGTCGTTGTTTTGTGCTCGATTGACAACAACGAGCGGAGTCGAGTTGGCTGTTAAGAGGTTATACTGCTCAACACCGATTCTGAAGTTGGGAACAATCGTGATGCGGTCTTTTGAGCGTTCGGTAACGTTGATAAACAGGTCAGACGGCTGGCGGTTGTCATAGCTCATCAACCTGCAGTTTGACGAGTAGTCAAGAACAGCCATAGCTTCAAGTCCTGACGAATGTCCTAGCTCAAAAACAACATTTGGTCGAAATCGGTTGCAGATTCTGAAAATCAGATGTTGCAATGATTTAGTTGGGAGACTGCGGGCATAATTACGGGCTGCAATCGTACGACTATTCTGTGTTGAGTAGCTGTAAAAACTGTCGTGCTGTTTCAACACATTAATAATAAATGAAAAGGCAAACGGCGAGTGCACCCCGAAACCACGGGATGTACGGAGTCGCAAGGGTGCAGTTATGAATCGTTTTATTCTTCCCATTTATCCTCTTCGGTAGCAGGACGATAGTTCTTTATCATGAAGAAAATTGCAACGCCAATCATTAGGTAGATAAGGATGACAGAGCAGGTCGCAACCGACACGGTTGTATGGATTGACTCGGGATCAAACCACATTTCAACCGTGTGATTTCCGGCAGGTATGTTTACGGCTCTCAACAAGTAGTTGACACGACCGATTTCAGCCGGTTTGCCGTCAATTGTTGCGTGCCAGCCGTAGGGGAAATATACCTCAGAGAACACTGCAAGTCTGTCGCCATTGCTGTCGCTGTGATAGGTCAGACGGTTAGGCGCATATTTGGTAAGGAAGATTGTATCGCCATCTTCTCTTGGAGATGCCGCTTTGATTGTGCCGTTAAATTTCTCATCGGCAACAGCTTCAACGGTCGGGTCAAGGGTGTCGAGCGCATCCATTTCAGCGTCAGCACCTTTCACAAATTCGAGTTCATCAACAAACCAAGCGTTGCCGAGTGCATCGGGGTTGAGCATAGCCTGTTGAGGTGAAGTGACAATATAGCGGGCGTTGAGCATATTGAGCACATTCATATCTGCCTCGGTCGGATTACCGCTTGTAAAGCTGCTGAGGTGGCAGTCAATCATATCTTGATAACGGGTCAGTTTAGCTGCGTGATAACCTCCGATAGCTTTGTGGTGATATGACGGACCGGGTTGCCAAAAGCGTTGAATGTCAAGCACACGATAGTTTGATATTGTATCTTGTAAAATCTGTTGGTCTGCAGGCGAAATCGGGAACGGGTCGGTCATAGCCATTGACTCGCCGACAAAGCTTTCGTGGTTGAGGTAGCGTTTGTTAATCGAGTAAAGGTCAACCAATATCAATACGCCGATAAATGCTGTTGCATAGACAGCTTTTAATTTCCCGCGATAGAGAACGACAAGCGCGATGAACGACAATGCAAGGAACACAAGGCTACGGAGCGCATCGCTTTCAATCATTGAACGTCGAAGTGCTATGATAGCGTGATAGATAGTCGGATTTTCAAGACTGAACGACCTGACAGTCTCGCGGTCATATCCTTGTGCGCTAAGCTGTTGGGTAATCATTGACGAGATGCTTTCATCGTTGGGGGTGATTACCGAACCATAGACACCCGGGGCAAGGATTCCGAGCAGACAGAAGAATGCGACAGCTCCAAATGCCCAGCAAACAGGCTCTTTATATTTTTTCGGGTCAGTGATGATTTTCTGGAGTGCCAAAATTGCGAGAACAGGTATAGTAAATTCGGCAATTACAAGAATACTTTCAACAGTGCGGAATTTACTGTACATCGGTATGTAGTCGATGAAGAAGTCAGTGAACCACATACAGTTGCGACCGAGCGCAAGGAGAATTGAGATGATTGTCATCACCAATAAAGCCCATTTTACAGGACCTTTTACAATGACACATCCGGCAATGAACAGCGCGAAGATAATCACACCAACATAAATCGGACCATTAGTGCCTTCCGGTTCCCCAAAATATTGTGAGATATATTGGAGGAACTGTGATGATGTCTGGTCGAGCGTACCTTTGTTTACCATCTCGGCTACTTCGTCAAGGTCGCCGAGCGACATTGGTTGCATCTGACCGTCAACCGGTTTGGCTGACGCACCACCCTTAATGTTTGGAATGAAGAGCGAGAATGTTTCAGCACGTCCATAGCTGTATTGGGTGATGTATTCCTTGTTAACACCTTTCGAGTCAACCGTATCGTCGTCGGTGTATGTTGTCAGCTCGGTACTTTTTCCGCGGATAGTCTCTTTAGAATATTCGTATGTATTGTAAAGGCTTGGGAGGTTAGCACAAACGGCGAGAACAGCAGCGACAGCTAACATCCCGGTTGCTTTTCCCCAGTCGGCAACCTGATGTTTGCGATAAGCCACAACAAAGAATGCAATCACGAGAGCCACAATAACAAAAGCAAAGTAATAGGTCATTTGAATGTGGTTTGACGAAATTTGCATCATTGCAAACAATGCTGCCAAAGCCGAGCCCATGAGCTTGCGACCGCGATAAGCCATTATAATTCCGGCTATTGTCGGGGGGATATAGCTGAGGGTGATGAATTTCCAAAGGTGACCTGCCCCTATAATGATTATAAAATATGTCGAGAAGCCCCAGGAAATTGCTCCGATGAGTCCATATTGCCATTTGACATTCATTGCCATCATCAAAATCATGAAACCAAACATCATCATGAACAACAGATTTGCCGGCGAAGGCAAACCGAGTCCATAAACAGTTGAAATCCAGTTAAAAAGCGAGTTAGATGAGTATGACGGCGAGATTTGGAATGTTGGCATACCTCCAAAGAGTGAGTTGGTCCACCATGATTTTTCACCCGTTTGCTCAAGGAACTTATGAGTTTCCTCGCCAATCGCTTGACCCTGAAGCATATCATATTGTCTCAGCGAGTTCCCTTCTATGGCATCGGGATGAAAGAATGCAAGTGAGATAATCATCATAACGACTACCGCAATCGCCATCTGAATTATTTTAGGATTACGAATTGCCTTTTTTGCTTTTTCGACAAATTGAGTTGATGTTTTATCTTGTGTCATATCAAAATATGAGTTTGATTGGATTATTGCTTTTGAAGTTTATTGATTGCAAATTCAAGCATTGTGTCTATTCCGTTTGCCTCATCGGCGGGGTCGAGATCTACCTCACACCCGGGCGACGGATCTACGCCAAATTCTGTCCAGTTACCGTCTTTGTCGGTAATTGAACAAGCCGAGAAACGTAACCCCCAGCCGTTAGGCAATTCAGAGGAGAACGGCATTCCCGAACCGCCACCTGTGCGGCTTCCGACGATAAACGCATGGTCAATATTTTTCATTACCGACACAAAGTTGTTGGCTGCGCTGAAGGTTGAACGGTTGACAAGCACAACTACAGGTTTTCCCCACATCATTCTACCTTTTTCGGCAGGTTCGACATAATAGGGATATGGTTCGGAAAAATCATTGTGACCGGGACCGGTTTTGTGCGAAATGTATCCTAACAGAGTTTTCTCAGTAATAAAACGAGACGCAAACGGCTTGACATTTTCAATATTACCGCCTCCGTTGTCTCTTACATCTATAATAAGTCCGGCACAGGTCGCAAAATAAAGCAGCACGGCATCAAGGTTTCCTTCGCCGACGCTGTATGAGAACGAGTCATAGCGGATGTAGCCTATGTTTTGGGGTAACATGCCGTAGGTCATACCGCCTGACTGGTGGTAGTTGAAGTTGAAATAGTTCTGTTCGATTATTCGGGCATTATAGTTTTGAGGATAGTCGCTCCACCATTTGCGATAATACGACACATCAAAATATGACGACAGATTTGTGTGTCCGTCTTTAAGCTCGGCAAGCATGTCGGCACATACATCAAACATCTCGCGTGAAGAAATCCCCGCTTTGACTTTCGGGCGATATTCTTTATAGACCTCATCCCAGTCAACACCCTTTTCCTCGAAGAAGCAATAGTGCTCATCGACAATTTTCCAGAGCGCATCAAAATTACCTGCCGGGTCATTTTCAAACTGTTCAACTTTGTGACATCCGGCTGTGACAGGCAGCAATATGATAGTTAATATGTAGAACCAGAATTTATTCATTTTCAATATATTGCTGAAATTATACGAGTCGGGTTCGATAATCCGCGACGGCTGTCAAACCCTATCCATTCGCCCGATACGCCAAACGTGAAACTGTGGGTTGCCATTCGTGTGACGAGATGATTGGCTGACGTTGAAAGTATTGTGTTGTGATAGCCAATACGCAGGCTTGTAGCTCCAAATCTCAGGTCGGCAGTGACGAGATTGTCAAGGTTGAAATAATTGCCAAACCATGCTGCATGGGTGAGATTTTTATGATTGCCGAGATATATTTCATAATATAGCTCGCCATATCCTTGAGAGAAGAATACACCGGTTACAGGCAGTGTCGGACGATAGCAGAATATGATTGGCAATCGTCCCAAACGGGTTGTCAATGTAGCCATACCGGTCAGATTAACAGTCCACGATGCTTTAGCCGCAACCGGATTATTGCCGTTTCGCGTTGTATAGAGCGCACCGAGATTGATTCCGGTCGAACCTCCGATTGCAAATTTTACCGGACACTGACTGACCGGTAATTTATATATCATACCCCATCGGGCTGCTATTCCGGCACCCCAGATTGTCGCATTTTTAGCAGGGTTATTGGTCTTGTCAACACCGAGTTCGACTCTTAGGCTCATCACCCATCGGTCGGGATTGAATTTCATTGCTTGCATGCGGTCATAGCCAAACGCATAGGTCTGACCTTTATATTTCAAGGGCGACAGATAGGTGTCGGTCAGGTGGCTCGTTCCAATCTCAAGGGCGTAGGAGTTCATGACCGGACGCAAAATTTCCTGCCCCGAAACCGTGTTCGATGATATAACAATCATCAGCAAAGCTATTGTCAATGAAATCAATCGCTTCATGGGAATTTAGAATATGTGTTGCTGACCGTTTATCTCGTCCCTCAACTCGTCGTCTGACTTCTCCTCATCCTCGTCGTTTGACAATTCATGAGATGATTCGACTTGACCTGTTTCGGGGTTAACAATCATTGTCTGGTCGGGATTGGAGTTACTTGAATCACCGTCTTCTTCCGATTCGTTTTCCGATTCATCAGGCAGACTTTCGAGCTCGGTAATCTTGTCAATCTCGAACATTGTCAAGCGTTTACCTTTGGCACGGAACGATTTGACAGCGATGAAGTCACGTGCAACGATTTCGATTGGCGGACGTTGTGCATCATCGCCACCGAATGTAATTTCAAAGCGAGCCCCGGGAGCATCAGAGAGGTCAACTAAGCGAGATTCGGGGTTATCACCGATGAAGCTTTGACGGCGTGACGCGTCCTCAAATGTGAAGCGTTTTAGATAGTAAAATCCCTGGTCGGCATCAAACAAAATTGCGGTCCACGGGTGGTTGGGTCTCAGCTTTTCGAGTTGTAGAATGTCTTCGTCAAAGTGAGTTAAGTTGTCAAAGCCGGTCACGCAGTAGTCACCGTTTTTGTAAATAACCAAGATTTTGTCGTTGGGTCCGAACTCACCGATATAGCGACCACGGGCATCATTGTTAAGACGCTGCACATCTGGATCAAACCAAACTTTGAGTCCGCCGAGGGTTGAAACACCCTCTTTCTTAAGACGGAAACGATGTACCTCGTTGCGTGTCACAATGTTACCCTGTGACTGTTTCCCTTTGATAGCGAGTTCTGAGAAGTCAACATCAATCTGGAGCGATTTGAGACGTGGTTTCGGTTTGAGAATAACCGTAACGGTCTCTGCCTCACCGTTTGAATTGGCAGAGAACCAGCATATTTTAGACCCGGGGGTGCCGCGGGTTACATTATATTCCTTGTCGCGGGTCACACCGGTTACGGCAAAGCGTTTCATATAATATGTTCCGCCCTTACCGTCTTGATAGATAACGTTGTAGATTGTACGCAAATCGTTGCGTTTAAACACATTGACAAACAATACGTTTTTCTCGACGGCGATTTTCTCGGCAACTTTCATCACCTTGTATCGACCATCTTTATAGAAGATGATTATGTCGTCAAGGTTAGAGCAGTTACAGATATATTCATCTTTTTTGAGCGATGTTCCGATGAAGCCTTCCTGACGGTTGATATAGAGTTTTTCGTTAGCTTCGGCAACAGCGGCAGCCTCGATATTTGAGAAGTTTCTGATAACGGTGTGTCGTGGATATTTTGCGCCATATTTATCTTTGAGTGCCTGGAACCAGTCGATTGTGTAGTCTGTTAAGCGTTCCAGTTCCGAGCGCAAATTCTTCATTTTTTCAACACACGATGCAATGAAACGGTCAGCGTCCTCGGCATTGAATTTGAGGATTCGTTTCATTCTGATTTCCATCAGTCGAAGAATTTCGTCATCGCTGATTTCGGTGGTGAGTTTCTTTACAAACGGCAACAGACGACCTCTAACATGCTCGATTGCCTCGTCGATATTCTCGCTCTCTTCAAAGGCTTTATCCTTATAGATTCGTTTCTCGATGAAGATTTTTTCGAGCGATGCAAAACGATATTGTGCGGCGACTTCGTCAAGCTGAATCTGCAATTCTTTTCCGAGGAGTGTGCGGATAGTGTGGACATTGTGTTTCAGTACTTCTGACACACCCATAAAACGAGGTTTCTCATCGTCAATTACACAGCAGTTTGGCGATATCGAAATTTCGCAGTCGGTGAAAGCGTATAGCGCATCAATAGTTTTGTCGCTTGATGTTCCGGGCAACAGGGTGACCACGATACGAGCTGTTTCGGCAGTCTGGTCCTCAACCTTTTTAGCCTTGATTTTACCCTTTTCAATTGCTTTTACGATTGATTCGCTAAGCGATTTTGATGTGCGCCCGAAAGGCAACTCGGTGATTGCAAGTGTCTTGCTGTCAATCTTTTCGATTTTGGCACGAACACGCACAGCACCACCGCGTTTACCGTCGTTATAACGGCTTACGTCCATATATCCGCCTGTGACGAAATCGGGATAAAGAACATATTCCTCACCACGAAGACAGGCGATGGCGGCGTCAATTATTTCGTTGAAGTTGTGAGGCAATATCTTTGATGACAAACCGACGGCGATACCCTCTACGCCTTGGAACAGCAACAGAGGGAATTTGACGGGGAGCGTTACCGGCTCACGGTTACGTCCGTCATACGACATTGTCCAGTCGGTGATCTTTGGATTGTAGATTGTCTCCAGCGCAAAGGTTGACAGACGAGCCTCGATATAACGATCGGCAGCCGCAGGGTCACCTGTGAGTATGTTACCCCAGTTACCCTGAGTCTCAACCAACAATGCTTTTTGTCCTATTTGAATTAACGCTTCGTAGATTGAGGCATTACCGTGGGGATGGAACTGCATTGTGTTACCAACGATGTTTGCAACCTTGTTGAATCGTCCGTCATCAAGGTTTTTCATCGAGTGCAAAATGCGTCGCTGCACCGGCTTCAATCCGTCGGCGAGATGGGGAACGGCACGCTCGAGAATAACGTATGATGCGTATTCAAGAAACCAGTTGCGGTACATTCCCTTCAATCGTCGAGGATTGTCTGATGTGTCGTCGGGCAATGCTATATGAGAGGCCTCGGGTTCATCGCCGGCAGCCGACCCGAAATCATCGGGGTTAAGCTCGCCTGAGTTGAGGTCATCTTCCAAAAATTCGTCGTCGGGTGTCAGTATATCGTCACTCATTTATGTTTAGTAGAGTTTTTATGTGTTATAAATCAGCGGTTAAGAACGCTAACTGTAGATTTTTCGCCAAGGAATTCCATTTGAGCTCTCACCTGTTTTGCATTTCCGGGAGCAATCGGACCGGTATAGACGGGTGATTTGTCGGTGGGATTAGTTCCGTCAAGTGTATAGCGGATTACCGCGCCGTCGTAGGGTGAATTCATCTGGAGTTTGCCGTTAATTTCTTTGATACCGGGGGCTCTCAGGTGGAAAGCGATACCCTCTTTGTGAAGAGTCGGGAGTTCGCGCTCTGCGATTACTCGGTTAAAGTCGGCATTTGAATATGTTTTCTTTGAGTTCCAGCCACGTTCGGCAAGTCCAAGCATTTTTGGGAACAGATAGCGCTGGAGCTGAGGATAGCTGCGCATTGTCTCGGCAAACAGTTGACCTTGAACTCCGATTACGTGTCCGGTCAGTTCGGGTGAAGGAGGACAAAGTACATCTGCTTCACCGGCAAGGGTGCGGAATTCATCGACGATGCCACCCCAAAGAAGTCCGTTTTCCTGGCTGTGAGGTGCATAAATCTGGTCGAGATAGAAGTAGTCAACGTTGCTGAGAATGATTGGATAGCCACCGCGAACAATCTTGTGGGCAAGGTTTTCGCCTTTAGTGTAGGCTGAGTGCCAAACGTTCAATCCGCCAACTCGGGGAGCCACCTCACGGTTGAAGTCTGCATCATATCCGCTTCCGAGTTCTTCCCAGCCATAAACGGTGATACCTTTGTCAGCCATCATTTTGGTGATTCGTTTGATATATTCGCCCTGGAGTCCGTGACGACCCGAAACACCTTTGTCGGCTGCCATTTTCATTGCTGATTTTGAGCCGTCCCATGCGCCTTCGGGAACTTCGTCGCCACCGATATGGATGCCTGGCAATTCAACGCCGGCTTCTTTATACATTGCAACTACGTCGTCAAGAACATGGTTCATAAAGTTGTATGTACCTTCAAGAGCGGGGTTCATAAGGTTGTCGTGGAATGCCTGAGCTGAGGTATAGACCGACGTGTCGCCATCTTCAATGAGGCGGAACGATGGGTCTCCGGTTTTGCGATAACGGTTTTCCATTGCCACGATAGCAGCGCGGGCGTGTCCTGGTGATTCGATTTCGGGAATAACCTTGATGCCGAGCGAGTCGCAGTGACGAAGAAGGTTGATAAAATCAGAACGCTTGAAATAGCCGTTAGCCGATCCTTTGCGAGAGTTCGGATTACCGTCACCCGCGAAAATCTGTATCAGATAATCATGTTCGTCGAGAGTGAATCCGCGGCGAGCTCCAACCTCGGTCAATTCGGGCAAACCTGCAATTTCAAGTCGCCATGCCTCGTCGTCGGTACAGTGGAAGTGGAGACGGTTGAAACGATAGTCGGCAAGCAGTTCGACAAGCTCGTTCATGTCTTTGGGTGTCTGATAGTTGCGGGCAATGTCAATCATCACACCACGATAGGGAAAGTCGGGCCAGTCTTCGATAACAGCCGAGGGCAGTTTGCCGTTGTTTACAGCTAACAATCGGCGTTCCAATACTCGGCGAGCCATCTTTAGACCCTGCTTGTTAACAGCTTCGATTACAGCTTTTTGAGGAGTAATTGTTATTTTGTAATATTCGGGATTGTCATTTTTAACGAGCTTCTCCTCGATAGGTTTGCCGGCATTGTAATAACCTTTGCCGGTGAGAGTTACCTTTTTAAATGACGGGAGAATGTCATAGGGGTTCAACTGTCGTGCGTCAGCCAACGATTGGTTGAAATCATAAATCGAATCGGCATAAACCATGCGGTCGGCGTCATTGTAGAAGTTGAGAGGCATGATAACGGTTTCGCCAACCTGGGTGCTTTCAACACCGGCAACGGCACCATCTTTCATTACCACATGAAATCCGTCAGGCTTGTATGCTGTGGTAAATCCGCGTCCGGTAATTTCAATATCGATGGTTACGGGATCGTTTGATTTACCAAATCGTTCACTTCTGATATAGTAGTATCCGGGGATAATTTCAACAACAGTATCGCCCGGGGTCATAGTGTTCATTTTGCGCGCAAACTGGTTGAAGCATAGCATGTCAACATTTTGCGGATTGTTAAGGGTGATTGACAGCTTGTGGCGCACAGAGTTACCTACTTTGTAGTTGCCTGAACGCTCAAACTGAACAGTCGGATTTTGTGCCGACATAGTCATGGCAGTCAGAAAAAGGAGTGATGCGATTTTGATTGATTTCATGTAGTTAATTTTATTTTGAAGAAATTTTGTTATAGAGATTGAGACATGCTTCTTGCAATAGGTTGAGAACCAGCTCAAAGCCTTCGGCTCCTTCATAATATGGGTCAGGAACGTAGTCATAGCGCGATGTGTCGCTGAAAAACTGACTCATTGCCATCACCTTTTTCTCATCTTCGGGCATCGGAGCGAGTCGGCGAAGATTTACCATATTTGACTCATCCATACCAATAATGATGTCAAATTTTTGAAAGTCATATTCTTTAACTTGGCGGCAGTGATGGTTGAGTTCGAGTCCACGTTGACGTGCATGCACACGCATACGATGATCAGGTAAATCACCGATATGATAATCGCCCGTACCGGCAGAGTCAATAATCCAGTTAGCTTCGTCATGATGCTGAGCAACAATATCTTTCAGTACCCCCTCAGCAGCGGGACTACGACAAATATTACCCAGGCATACAAACAAAACCTTAACCGGATGACACTCATGAAGTCGTCCAAGCAGTTCAATGGTAGATTTATTCATTGCAATGATTTGTGATTCAACTGCAAATATACAAAAAAATCCCGATATTAATAAAAAAAGGAGCCATGTCTCGCGACATTGCTCCCTCTGACATGTTGTAAAGTGTATACAGGGATGTGATTAAACTTCAAATAGGGGTTAAATGAATTATGAAGACTAATTATTATTCCTTTCATTTTGATGCAAAGGTAATTTGAAAAAATATATGCACCAAATTTTTTAACGTTTTTTTGGCAAAAAAATCACTCGGTTTAGTTGCTTACCGCAATCTTGGCGGCACGCGAAATGCTATGGGAACCACTTAACTCTCTGATGTTTAACCGATAAATGTAAATTCCGCGATTTACACGTCGATGTGATCGGTCAGTCAAATTCCAGGTCAATGGATTGGACTTGAAACTGTCACCCCGACATTGGCGCGATGACTCCCAAACGAGATTGCCTCTGATGTCAAAAATATGGAGAGTGACATCTACCATCTCGGTCGGTCTGTTATATTCAATGTAAAAATTAGCTTTATCAATTACCGGCTGCGAATCGGTATAAATCGCTAATATTTCGGGATTTAAACCGACTTGCGTTACAAACTCTATTATTTGGCTCGTGTGGTTTCCCGCAATATCGCTAACTTCAAAAGCCAACGAGTGGCGTCCGTCTTCCAACTCATGAAGCGGATAAACAATTCTACCATTTGAATAATATAACATGATGCCTGACAATGGTTTGCCGTCAAGTTTCAGTATCATTCTGTTATCGTTGCTCGATGATGAAATATCAATAGCCGTATCATCGGTAACAGTTATATAGACCGTTGGCGAACTGTTGACAATATCGCCTGAACGGAATGCCGGACGGTTGAGGTAAAAGCTATCGATAACCGGCTTTATTGTATCGACTATTCCGTCGCCTTTCCCATAAATATAGAAGCGTGTTTCGAGTCCCGAAGCTTCGATACCAGAATGTTTATCAATCGCATACAGTTTCATTGTCGCGTTCCGATAGTTGTCTGAAATCTCAGCCGGAATGATTGCGGTCGTGTTGAATATTCCGTTGACAACTGTGTCCGTGCCGATATATAGCAACTGCCCTTCAGTATCAAAAACGTCAGTGTTACCGTTGGTTGTAACTGTCGTTTCGGCGTCATATAATTTTATTGTGAGGGTACCATTAAAGTCACCATCGGTCAAAACCGCACCCTCAACTGTTATTCTTGACATCGCACCGACAGTCGGTTGGGTGTCGTCAGAAATCTTGACATCATTAATCATATTCACGATTACCCGATTTTTGATAGCTGCAATTTTGACAGCCGGGTCGCCAAGAAGAACATATCGCAGCTTATTATCATATTGACACCGGTTTTTTGCCCGCTGAAATATCTCACCGATTGTCAAATCTTTATTGTAAATCAGTGACCCGAAAGCCGATGCGAGTTCGCCGTTTTGGTGCATATTGACAGGTCGTGTCGCGCTTATCGCAGCAATAACACCACCATTGCGATTATTCAATAGCATTTCGCCCCCCGAAATTTCGTTGTTATCACATCTCAAAAAGTCACATGTGAATGCCAATGTGGCAGGGGGAATAGATAAATTCAGATTCAGTATATCATTGTAGGTCATTAGTTTATCGGCTGTAAGAGAGGTCTGACCGGCATGACCGATGAATGTCCACCATCCGACTCCGTTATTGAGTTCTGCCTCTAATTTTTTGCGAGCATCGGGGAATGTTCCGTTACTTTTTTTGAATGCGTCAAGATATATTTTTGAAAACGTAACATCTTGTCCTCCAGACTCCTTCATCCTTCCAATCATATTTTCGGCATAACGGAGATGACACCCGTCGTCGCCATCGTCGGCAAGCATTAAAGCTTTGGTTTTCCATTCTCCCGGCTTAGGATTATTGGCGTAGTTGATTATTTTATCGACAATATTTTCAGCCTCTTGTGCAGATGTAATACAAATTCGCCCGACTGCAATTGAGAGCGTGTCTCTATCACCGAGAATAGCATAATAATCGTCGGTTGTATAAGAAGTTGCGTCGTTGAGCGATTCCTCTGACTGCCAGGTTGGTAGTAATGGATAGCTGATATTTTTACACTCTGCAGTCAGTTGGCGATTATCATATACTCCGCGCCCGAAAAGTAACGCATATTTGAGTGGTTGTCCCGCTTTCAACCCTCGGTCATAGTACATTTTCAGACATTTTCTGATTCCCTCGGGATCAAATCGCCCCGACGAAAATTCATTGTAAATCTGTTCAGCGGATAAAACGACTGCCGGGATGCCTTCGCTATTGTGGAGATTGGCAAGCCGCATCGCCTGACTTTTCCATCTTTCGGGTGAGATAATTATCATTTGTGGCAGAGAAAAATCGGTGTGAATGTCTTGATTTTCAATGACTGACTCATAAGCCGGAACCGGCAGCTTATCGACTGATGTTATAGCTTGATAACATCGATAAGTCTCTGATTGATCTAAGTGATTTGACTCTATTCTTGTGATTTGCTGAGGGTTAGTTATGTCAAAAATCAGATAGTTTGAGTCTTCAATTCTACCCCCTTTTGAAAAGAAAATCTGATTGTCAGCAGACAAATTGCATGGATATGCAACCGCCACATAATCGAGATTGGCTCTACGCAACTGACCTGCCGAAGTTATTGACAGATTAACCGTTACATTATTACCGCAAGCAGTTTTTATCGTTGGCGAAATCATCGTTCCGAAATCATACCTAATGTCTTCAATCGGTTGAATTTCAAATATTTTTGAGTTAATTTTCAGTATCGAACCTCCACCGATCGACTTTGCAATGAACCGCGTCATAACGGTTGCCTCACTATTAAGAACTGCCCCTGGAGTCGGAATTGCGAAAGTCTGATTAGATTGTCGTGTAAAATCCTCTCCCACCAAGAGTTGTCCTGTCTTACCGGGCGAAAACAGTTCTGACTGATGCCAAGTGACGGCATAGGTTTTAGCGTCATCTGTTGATATTGATGTTTGCTGCCCGACTTGAAAATCAAGCGGTTGTCTTTGATCTGTTGTCAAAAAATAGTAAGCTTTAGTGCTGTAAGGGTTTGTTGTGATCGATGGCGTCAAGTCGTTATTTAAACTTGCTCTGACCGGACCTTCAGCAAAGAACAGGAGCCCCCCGTCAATCTCCATAGTCTGAATCTGTGGCATTTCATCGCTACCGTCACCACACCCATATCCAAATATCCTCACATCTTTGGGTGAAACGAGCCCCCATTTTGTTAGCAAGGTTCCAGGAATGAAGTGAAAGCCATGTTCGTTCACACTCACTTTTGTCCATTCTCCCGACGAAAGAGGTGAGTTTGCTGATACTTTGGGTGTCAGGCATCCTATTAACAGACAAATATATAGGGCTAAGCGTCTCACTACAAGTTTAATGTATATGTGTCAAGGCACACTCCACGCGCACCGAATCCCTCTTTTTGAAACAGCAGTCCCGGGTTGATTTCGTACGGTTCATTCTCCGACGATCCGAGGTCAACAAACCGTTTTCGCTGTCGGCGAGCCTCCTCAATTATAGTGGTCAGCACGAGGTCAACGCCACCGACATTGCGTCCCTCCTCGGTCGAGGCAATATACTGTGTTTTTACAACAGTGGGGCTGACATAGACCAGCGAGCTGGCAACAGGCTTGTCTCCATCAAATGTCATATATAATTTAATGTTGTCAGGGAACAGCGACATCAACAATTCGAGTTCTTTTAACGAGTGAACCGGCTTGGCGTTGTACCGCGTCGCCAGATTGTTCGCAAGCATCTCGTAAAATGCCTTTATCTCTGTTGACTCCTTGACTTCCAAACCGTTATGTAAAGCCTTTTTGACTCGGCGTTTTCTCAGTTCAGAGTATTCAAGTTGTTCAGTCAAGTCAACCACGCTCAGTAATCGTCTTCGTGAAATTGTTGCTCCTGAAACAGTTAGTAAATAATCTACATCTCCGACTGATTGTGATTGATAGATGTAGGGCGGTTGCGTTATCGTCATCCGCTCAAATCCATTCTCGGCAAGAAAGGCTTTTGAGACTTCAACGATTGTCGTAATGTCGTTATGACGGCATCTTTTACTTATCAAAATTCCACCGAACGTCAGTCCTGGATGACTTGCAAAAGTTGCGGCATCCTTTACCGCAGGAATAACCGCTTCTATCCTGTTTTTACGAGAGAAAACAAGTGAGCAATCTACAAAACGGTTGCCGTGATAACTGATATAATTTCGGCTATGAATAAAGGTCGCATTGATCGCTTCTGTTTGAACGAAACGATCCCATTCCCGTGATTGTCCGGGATTAAAAAGTGATATTTCAATCGGTTGCGACAATTTACATTGACTCTATTAAGACCGATGCATGGGCTGCAATACCTTCGCCACGACCTGTAAATCCGAGATGTTCGGTGGTTGTAGCTTTGATTGAAACGCAGTCGAGATCAAGGTCGAGATCATCGGCAACATTGAGTCTCATCCGGTCGATGAATGGCGACATCTTGGGAGTTTGCGCGATAATGGTGATGTCAACGTTCACCGGACGGTAATTTTTCTCCATAATCAGGTCAACCACGTGGCGAAGCAGTCGGCGAGAGTCAGCCCCTTTCCAGCGCTTGTCGGTGTCGGGGAAATGATAACCGATATCACGCAAGGCAGCCGCACCGAGAAGTGCATCAGCCAAAGCGTGTAGAGCTACATCGGCATCGCTGTGTCCGAGTAACCCTTTTTCCGACGGGATCGATACTCCGCAGATGATACATGGACGTCCCTCAACCAAAGCGTGAACGTCAAATCCGTTTCCGATTCTGATCATAAAACCTGTATTGTGTGATAGTTAAGTATTATTGTCGCCCAAAAAGTCGGGTAATTGTTTCGAGATTGAAAGTCAGTGTAAATCTCAGTGTCTGGTCGAGTGGCGAAAGTCGTCCGGTCGCAACCATGTATGACATATCGAGCATCGCGACATTGTTGAACGAGAATCCGGCACCAAAACCGAGGTAGTTATTGTTACCTTTATATTTGCTCTGATGATGATAGCCCGCTCTCAAAAAGAAGGTGTTGTTATAGTCATATTCCGCACCAATCGAATACTCGATCTCGCGCATCTCCTCCTTAAAGCCGCCCGGTGCATCGCTGAACGATTTGAATATACCCGAGATTGACGACGTGTTTTCCCATTTTTGAAGAGCTTCGGCATATTCCGCTTCCCCATCAAGGGTCGATGTGTCATAATCAGTCTCGCGCGGTTTTATCGGAACAAGCAACTTGTTGAAATCGACTGAAAGGGCGAGATTGTGACGGTCGGCAACAGGATATTTAAAGGTGGTTCCGAGTCGCAGGTTGGTCGGCAGAAACGCCACATCGGCCCCGTGGTTATAGTTGACTTTGGTTCCGATGTTAGAGATATTCCAGCCCCATGACCATTGACACTCGTTGCGCCCTATTATCGGGTAAGTCGTAAAATATCCCGCTATGTCACCCGAAAAAGCCGACGCTCCGGTTGACATATCTCCGGCGTAAGTGTCGCCAAATCCGAGGTCGCTGTATATATACCTCAACACAATTGCCATCGAATATTTTTGTGACAATTTGAGCGAGTAACCCGCATCAACCGACATCTCGTAAGGGTGAATAGTCATGTCAGCTGCACCCGTGAAACTGTTCAGCGTAAGGTTGCCGAGCGAGAAATATCTTAACGAGAGCGAGACCGACTGGTTGTCATACTGCCCCGGTTTGTAATAACCCGTCAGGTTAGTAAGAAAAATGTCATTTATAAGACTACGCATCCACGGTGTATAGCTTAACGACACCTCGCCACGGTTAAACGCAAAGGCATATTTAGCCGGATTCCAGAACTGGGCATTTGCATCGGGGTCGGTCGCGGAGCCAATGTCACCCATCGCCGCACCGCGTGCATCAGTCGCTATCAGAAGCGAGTTAACCCCGGTGTTAACGGGGTTAAACTGTGAATCTTTGATATTGTCATCAGCCATTGCTATCATCGGGACGATAGCCGCGGCTGTCATCAAAATCAGGCTCCTGAAACCTTGCATTTTTAGCCGAGTTTTCGGGTATAGTTAACAAATTTATATTTGAGACCCGAACGTTCATCAACTTCAAACGGGCTTGACTCTGTCACGTCCCAGACATTACTGTCTATTTCAGGGAAAAATGTGTCGGCGCCTTCAGCCGCATCATCAATGTAGGTGATAAACAAATTGTCAGCAATACCCATTGTCTGGCGATAGATTTCACCACCACCGATTATAAATATGTCGCTGTCTGCTTGTTGCGCAAGTTCGATAGCCTTGTCGAGCGAGCTGACAGTCTCGATATTTGATGCGGAATATGATGCATCGCGTGTAATCACAATGTTTCTTCGACCCGGCAATGCACCTTTTGGGAGCGATTCAAATGTCTTTCGCCCCATCACCACCGGACACCCCATTGTCAACGCCTTGAAGCGCTTGAGGTCAGGCGAAATATGATAGGGCATATCGCCTTGTCGTCCAATCGCATGGTTGCGATCGACCGATACAATGATGTTGATCTTATTCTGCATAGAGAAGATATGGGCGACGCTGATTTTTGAATTTTTCAACGTCATCAGCCCAGGTTGCTTTGATTTCTTCAGCCGATTTTCCGTCTTTAATCATCTGGCGGATGTCACCGTTGCCGGCGAGCAGTTCAAAGAAGCGGGTGAAGAACTCGTCACCGAGATTGGTGTTGTTGTAAGCATCAATAACGTATGAGAAGTCAACACCTTTGGCAATGATTTCTTCATCGCTGAGGTTGCGCAGGTCGCGTCCGTGGCAGAGTTTGTCGAGCAACGGCGGATTCTTGGCACCGTCAACACTGCGGGGTGTAAAGTCAAATGTGCCGTTCTTGAAGTCAGGGTGACCATACATTTCAAAAGGAGCATCAGTACCGCGGCCGAGACTCACGGGTGTTCCCTCAAAGTAGCAGATTGAGGGGTAGAGATAAATTGCGTGATTGTTCTTCAAGTTAGGTGACGGAGCAATCGGGAGCTCGTAGCGGGTCTGGTGAGTATAATTTTTACAGGGGATAACTGTCAAAGGAATCTTAACACCATCTTTGAGCCAGCCCTCTCCGTTAGCCATGCGGGCGATTTCGCCGAGAGTCATACCGTGAACGGTTGTGATAGGAAGACGACCAACACCTGATTGATATTTCATATCGAGAATCGGACCGTCAACATACATTCCGTTGGGGTTGGGACGGTCGAGTACCATAAACTCTTTATTGTCGCGTGCGGCGGCATTCATGAGGTCAATCATTGTGCAATAATAAGTATAGAAACGAAGACCAACATCCTGAATATCAGTAACGATGATATCAAACTGATCCATAACCTCTTTTGACGGATAGCGTGATTTGCCGTCATAGAGCGAAGCGATTTTGATTCCGGTAACGGGGTCAACCGAACTGCTGACATGTTCGCCGGCATCAGCCTTACCGCGGAAACCATGTTCGGGAGAGAAAATTGTTGTAACATTCAATCCTTCTTCAAGCATCTTGTCAAGCACGTGTTTGTCGCCAACCATACCTGTATGGTTTGAAAGAAGAGCAATACGTTTACCTTTGAGACGGGGGAAATAATCGTCTGTGCGAGCTGCGCCAACGATAACATCCGAATTATCAGCCGCCTGTGCAGACCTACATGCTGCCAATGTTATAACAATGACAAGAAGGATAGAAAATAATTTTCTCATTGTTTTGATAATGATTTATAGTTTTATTTATTGTTATCTGCTTCAAAGTTACACCCTTTTGCGCAATAAACCAAATTATTTTTATAAAAACCACAACGCGCGTCTCCTTTGTCGGGGGACGCGCGTTGTAATCTTCCAATTAGAGTTCAGATGAATTTTGGTATGAGATGGTAGGAAGATGCTTGAATTTATATTACTTGGTTATGAGATTGTTATGGTTATGGGGTGAGGCGGCTTAGCGTGCGTAGTCTTTGAGCATTTCCTGGAGACGCTGACGAGCAAAGAAGATGCGGCTTTTTACTGTGCCGAGGGGAAGATCCATCTTTTCTGCGATTTCGTTGTATTTGTAACCCTGAACGTGCATTGTGAAGGGTACGCGATATTCATCAGAGAATGAGTTGATAGCTTCGTTGATCTCTTTTGCAGCGTATGAACCTTCGGGAGTTTCAAAACCTGATTCCTGGGGGAGGTTGAGGTGGTAGAGATCTTCGGTCTGGTCAATGATAGTTGCTGAGCGAACAACTTTACGGTAGTTGTTGATAAAGATGTTGCGCATGATGGTGAAAACCCAGCCTTTGAAGTTGGTGTTCTCAACATATTTTTCTTCGTTGTCGAGAACTTTCAAAGTTGTATCTTGAAGCAAATCGTAAGCATCGTCACGATTAGAAGTTAACATGTAAGCAAAGTTAAGAAGGTTGCTTTGGATGTCGAGGAGCTTGGTTTGGATGTTTGATGAACTCATAATTGTAAATTTTAGTGGTTAATTTTTATAGTTGAAATTTTAGTAACGTTTGTGTTACGTTTTGATTACACTGCAAAGTTACAAATTAAATTTGTGTTACAAAACAATTTCACAACTTTTTTTCAAAAAAAATGCACTTTTTTCCAATAAAATTTATAAGTCATTGAAAATCAGCGATAAAAATTTTGACAAAAATTTGATATTTTTTTGTGTTAGATGTTACAAAATTGATGTTTTGTCACAAAATATGTGTTACAGACCCAATAATCTCTGTTTTTGTAACACAAAAATCACAAAAAAATCCCGTAAACCGGGGTAACGATATACGGGATTCTATGAAAAAATTGAGTTTTACTCTCGATTAGATGTTTTTTCCGAGACGAACGGCTGTTTTGGCAGCTTCATTGCGAACATCTTCGCTGAAGTTAGTGTCGTTGGCAATCTCAACCATGCGGTTTGAGATTTCAGGAGCACGATATGAATAGTTGAACCATCCGAGAGCTTCGACAAGTGAAACGAGCAATTCTTCGTTATCACATTTATTAATATAAGAGAGAAGAGTATTGAGAGACGGATGTAACGGATTGTTGCGGAGCTGGCGTATAAACAGACGAGCATCTCTCACGTTAGGTTTCTCAGAGGCGAGATTGGCAATATCGTCGGCATACTTCTTGTTTGAGCAACGCGATTCAATATCTTTCCGGGCATTCTCCATCATCTCCTGTTCGTTGTAGGCATAGCGATAGGGACGCTGTTTATCAAGTTCGGCGATGAGGGCGTCGTAGTCATAGAGTGGCATAGCCATCTGTAACTGGAAGTTTACACGTTCGCCCTTGAGCGGATTGGCGTAGGCTTTGATAATTGCCGGAATCAATTCAGGGCTGCCGTTCTTACCGGCAAAGATTGTGGCAAAACGACGCACAACCTCGTTGTTGTCGTTCAAACCAAGCTCAATCGCTTTTGTAAATTCTTTACCCGGCTTTTTAGACAGGAGCATGAGGGCAGCATAGCGTTCAATCGCGCTGTTTGATTTTTTGAAAAACTCAAGAGTCTGACTGGGAGTATAGGCACCCGCTTCGATGAGTTTTTCGAGTGCCATAACTTTTACTGACGGAGTCGATGAGGTTGCAATCTGTTTTTTCCAGAACGACACGGGGGCCTCAACAAGCATTGTATTGATGTCAAAACCGAGGTCTGATTTCGGCGCGAATGCAAAAGTCGGGTCACCAATTACGTGCATTTCAAGGATAGGATTGTATTTTGTAATGTTGCCGACGCGCATACCCTCGCCGAGAAGACCGATGTTTTTGTCAGACCATTTGTCTTGAATAGAGTTAACAGAGTTGGCGATTGCAACAACACAGTCGCCTTTGCTGAAAATATATGCTCCGGCAATATACTCGTCGTTGTTGAATGAACCGTTAAAGCAGGCATCAAGCATAACGATGCGGGCATTTGGGTTATAGTTTGCAAAGTCGTCGATATAGAGGTCGAGTTTCGAGTCATAAATCGAATCGGCATCAACCGACTCTTTATCAAGAACGGTTTTAAACCATGAAGCAGGTACGTCATACATATTGGCATAGCGGTCGATTGCCTCCTCAAGAGACTTGCCTGATTCTACCGAACTGCGAATTTTTGAGCGGAAAAAGCGTTTGGCTTCTTCAAGCTGGGTTGTAACGTTTCGAGGGTCGGGATAACGGTTGATATATTCTTTCTCGGTCGAACCGTGATGATGGAGCAGAGCCAACGATATTTCAGGACGCTGGAGGGTTGACATTATTATATATTTGCCCGGATTTGCCTGTCGATGGTCGAGGAAGTTAAACGAATTAGCCTGGTGGCTCATCCATGGGAACTGCTGATAGGCATTTGCAACCTCATCAATTCGTGCGGTCATCGATTCAGAGTTATAGCCCTGACCTGAGAAAAGGAACATCTGTTGCATCTGCTCGTTGCGGTTCTTGACATTAACAACCTTTTTGAGGTAGTCGCGAAGGTTTTCATATTTGTCTTTGCCATTGAGCGCCATCGGTTTTATGCGACCCGAATAGAGTTCGGGAACAATTTCGGCAGGCGAATCGGAACGAAGGCTATAATAATACAGTAGCGGTTTCTTAGGATCTTGAGAAATGAAATCAAACTTCATGTCAAGGTCATCATAGAAACGGTCAGAGGGGACCGACGAGCGTTCGAGACGTTTGGGATTTTGCACTGCCTTGAATGCCGATGCAAAATGCTGGGCATCCAACAACATCGGGACGGGTATATCGCCGACAAAAACCATACCCTCGATGGGCGATTTTTTACGGGTAGCCTTCGAGCGGATGATTGAGCGGATAGAATCGGGGGTGACATCGGGATTTATAACAACAATCTCGGTGTTCAACCCTTGACGACTAACTGCTTGAGCATACTGAATAAGTTCGGGCGTCGCTTTAGAATGGCTGATGCTGTCAACAAATATTGCAAAACTTCGGTTTGTAGCGCCGGTCTGAAGCGACAGGAAGAGTGCGATAATCGCCGGCAGATTTTTAAGGAGTTTTTTCTTCACTTTGTACTATATTATATATAATAATGTGTTGTTGAGTTTAGAACGAGAGATTCAAACCACAGGTAAAGCTGTTCATCGCAGTGGTTTTAAACATGTCTTTGGCGTTGGCACATCGTGTGGTTCCGCCCGTTATGTATGCTCCGAGAATTACTTTACCAACGGGGAGTTTTCCATCAATACGACCGTTAACAGTGTATGCGTTTGAGGTCAGGAAGTAATACATCGGTAACGAATATTCTTTTTCAATGTCAATGCCGTTTAAGTCGCAGCTTGATGAGAGATTCATGTCATAACCGCCATCAATGCCAACACCTAAACGCACCTTTTTAATGTTGAAATATTTGGTGACATTGGCTTTGATACTGAGGTTTGAATATTTTCTATAATAAAGTTCGGGATAGTTCTTTGTGTCGGAATTTGTATATCCCAAGCCGATGCCTGCAGTCAACGATGACACTCCGGCATTATCCAAAAAGTCAAGACGATAAGCACCGCTGACGTTCGTAAGACTCTCCGTGTGCTTGATTGAAGAGTTCATAATCTCCCAAACGGTAGTACCATTCTGGCTTGTACTCTTCTGGTCATACCATCGACCCTTAACATCGTTTGTTTGAAAACCAATCTCAATGTTATGGGCAATACGACTTCCGGTAATGGCAAAACGGTCGGTTATACCAAGAACGTTATTTGAGAAATCGCCACCCATAAAACGATAAGAGCTTCCGCCGTCAACTGCTTTTTCCGATTCGTTGCCATAGTTTATCGTGAGGTAATTTGCCAATTCATTTGATATTTTATATTTACCGTCAACCGATACAAACCACGATGTTCCATGGCTGTCGCGTGAATAGGCGTTATTGCTGTATGGGTAGTTTGTTCCAAGACCGCTCATCAAATAAAATTTATAGTTTACGGCAGTCTGGAGACAGGTGTAACGTTGTGATTCACTGAACAGATTGATTCCGCCTGTTGCGCCAAGAGTAAACCGGTCGGTAACGTCAAAGTCAACACCCGGGTTGAGGATAAAGCGCATACCCTTTGTTTCGACACGAGGGTCTGATTCATCTGACATCACTCCGACATTATAGTCGGCGTTTAGACCAAAGCGGAATCGGGATGAAAATTTGTAGGTAAAGCGGCCGTTGATCACAAAACGGTCGGTTTTATAATCGCTCGGTTTGTCATCGGCGAGAATGAATGGATTCAACTTGTTCATAAACAGAGTTGAATTCCAGACTTTATCACGTTCTTTATAGTTGAAATAGCCTACTTCTCCTTCAAAACTGATCTTGTCAAGGCGTGCAATACCATAAACATCAATGTTCAAGCCATTTACATGACCCGATTTATCAACATTATGATATTTACCGTCATTCCAAAAATATCCCGCGCTGATGACTGTGATATCGCCAAGCGGTATATCACTGATTGAAACCGGGTTTAATGCCCCGTTTTCAATATTGTGGATATAGTTATAATCGACATATTGAATTTGTCGATCAACAATAGAGTTATTCCCCTCCTCGTCGGCAAAGGCGAGGAAAGGGAATAAAATAGAGTTGCACAGCAAAGTTGCTATTAACTTGCGCATAAAGTTTTAATTAGTCAACAGTGGTTTGGATTACGCCGGGTGTCGGTTCAACATTAGGAATGAAGTCCTCGGTTGAATTGTTTGTATCGCTGAGGATCGCACGTCCTTCGGGGGTAACCTCAACAACCTTACGGCGAATTGCAAGACCGCAATAAGATGCTTCATTGTAGATTTTACCTGCGTCAACTTCGGGACGGAGACGGATAACCTGCTGATTAATTTTGTCGGCGTTATTAACGATGTTGATACCATCAAGAACATATTCCTGAGGAATCATAAGGTATGGACCGGCTGTCGGATATTTGGGATTGTACATATAGTTATCATCGTTCTCACCATATTTATAGGGGTCTTCAGGAAGTTTGGCAAGAATGATGGCATTACCGGTATAAGGAAGAGTGAAGTAATTCTGTGTACCGTAATGAGCGATGATATCCATATTTGGAACATTGGGATTATCAATTGCCTGATCGGGTTTGTAGTCGGTAAGACAAACTTCGTAGTTTGCATTTTCAAGGTTTACAGGTGAAGTTTTTGCTGCCGGGTTTTCAGGATCATACATTTCTTTTGTGATTTGGATATGGTTCTGGGCCTGGCTTGCAATAACTATTGCCTGACCGGGATTGACTGGATATTTTTTGCCATCACCGATAAATGCAATTGTATAATATGTTAGAGGATATTTGTTCATAAGTTCGCCATTCTCGTCAACCCATACCGACGGAACTGTACCCTGGCTTCCTTCAAGAATACCAACTATACAGTTGTCGAGATAAAGTACCTCGTCAGAGTTGTTGTAGATTTCAATGAATTGGTCACGCATATAGGGTGTCTTGCCATTAGGTTTAACCATATTATAGTAAACCTCGCTGAAGATGAGACCACCGGCAGCACTCTCTTTGAGGTCAACGCTAACGGTTTTATCTTCATAAACTTCTACACCGAGCAAAGCTCCGTTGTATGCAAGAATTTCAGTTCCTTTGTTTGAACGTAATGCAACACTGATATCATAAATACCGCCGGGAACAGAAAATTCATAGCTTGATTTGATTTCATTTTGTTTGAATTCGTGACCGGTCGATGTATTGGTCGCAATTATTGTACCTTCGGTGATATCATCGATTGAAGTACCATCGGGAAGAGTGACTGCTACATTGAGGGTGTAGTTTTTGGTTACGTCATCATTGTTTGAGCAGGAGGTTGCGCAAACCATCACGATTGCTACAAGAGCATAGATAAATTTTTTCATAATGATTGTTATTGTTTTTTGTTTTAAAATTTCACTTTTATTTCTGCGCCAAAGTACATCGGGCTGTAAAGTTCTTTATAGCCACCGATCATATCTTGGCGAAATACTTTGTTGAATCGGAGGAAGTTATTGGCGATACATGAAAGCTCAAGAAAGTCTTTGATTTCTTTGGTGAGTTTGAAATTGAGCGAGCAGGTAATCGGGTAATTCTGTTTATTGAAATAGGTATTGATGAAGTTTTGGCACAATTTGTCGGGACGTTCAACCAATGCCGGATTCCAGTCATGGTAATTCATGTTGATGTCATAAAATCCGATGGGGTCAACCTGCATTATTTCAACACCGTTTGACGACATTACTTTTTTGTAAAGTGGTTCGCCTTTTGAGTTTTCGTAGATATTTTGGTAGCTGTCTTGCCAAACAACCTGAACGGTTGTTGAGAATAGAAGTTTGATTACCGGAATATGGGTTACAAATCTAAAGTTGGTATTGAAGCGCGATTGAATGCTTCCGCTGCCGTTTGGTAATACAGCAAAATATTGGTTGAACTTCTGCACGCCGTTTTCATCGGTGCCAACGGCAATGCGGTCAGAGTTGTAAGACACGCCCATGTTTTGACGTTTGATCCAGAACCATGCACCATCAACAATCACTTCGGTAGCAATCGGGCGTATGCGTCCAAAGTTGATTGAATATTCGATACCATGTTTATTGGTGCGGATGTCGTTTGTCGGGATATAGTATGAAGCCATTTCGGTAACACGGCTTGTCAATGCTCTCTTTTCACCGTCGGGCGATGAGTAATAGATTGCTCCGTCGCGATAGGTAGCTGTCATATCAGGAGTAATATCAGCCTGAGGAATTACATATCGGTTGTAGTCAAGATTGAAGATTTGACTGACAAAGCCAAACTCATTGTTGACTTTTTCTTTAAAGAAAGTCACCGAACCGTTGACGCCATGCACACGGGCTTGTAATCCAATTTCAAATTTGTTGGCGCGTGCCGGTTTGAGGTTAGGGTTTGTGGTGCTGGGAACAACAACCGTTGTCATCACCGCAAGGTTTTTAGGATTGTCAAGCCCCAAGAAACTGTTATAGTTGACATAGTCAAAATATGCCGGAGTCGGATATAGACTCGCCATTGTCGGCATTTTTGAAGCAATACCATATCCGCCGTTGATTGTCAGCATCTCGAAGATTGAGTTGTTTTGTGATGACAAAATCTGATAATAGGCGTTGATACGCGGGTCAACAACTGTGATGTCGCCGCGGTTAGCCTCTTTTTCGTTGATGAAAAGGTGGCTAACTCTGACACCGGGCTGAATGGCAAGCATTGTGCTACCGAGATTGAATTCTGTCCGGTCTTCAAGGAACGCTGAAACTGCCGGCATACCGGGAATATCTTTATATGAGCGGGGACGAACGCTTTGACCCGAGCCTTGGATCGGTGGAAGTGCCGCATCATAAATCATACCGCCACCGTGGTTGACATTGTAGTTGAATTCAACTCCGAGTTTGATGTTTGACATGCCGCTTGAATAGTTAAACAGGCGGTTGCCTTTGAATTGAACAAACACATTCAATGGTTTACCGTCAATCAGGTAGTGACACATATAGCTTGACGGGAGGAAGGGTACGACCATCTCACCGGGGGTATAAGAGTGAGAATAGGGTACGGGTCCCGAGCCGACGTTGGCATTGAAAATATCTTGCTGATGAGTGTACTGAAGCGAAGCCGAGTAGTTGAGGCTTGAGATTGCAGCTCGGTTGAGTCTCCATGAACCGTTGATGGCGAGTCGGAATGCGTCTTCGGTGTTCTTGAAATATTCGCCTTTGAGCATTGCCTCGTCGCTTTTGGTGTCGCTGACATTGCTTGAATAAGCGGCCTTAACGTTGAATGTCAACGGTGAGGTCGATTGCATAAAGGTTTTTGAATAACCGATGTTTGCCGACACTCGGTCATATCCGAGATATGATTTGCGACGGTCGGCGTTAGAGTTTGTATAGTCAACATTGAAGTTCAATGAACCTCGATTGTTTTTCAATCTCAAACCTTTGCCGGCAGAGAATAATCGCGAGTTCGGGTCAACTTTTGCTGTGATTGACCATGGCGTTGCACCGGCTTTGGTGTTGATGATCACGGCTCCTGATGTTAAGTTACCATATTCAACTGACGGAATACCGCGGATAACCTCAATCGACTCGATATTGTCGGGCGATACTTGACGAAGGTCAACACCACGACCCGAGGTTGATTGGTCGTTCATTGTGTTTTGAAGGACTGATGAGTTGTTACCGGCACGAGCTGTCGAGAATATCTGAAGGTTAGCATCGTTTGACATTGGTGCGCCATCAAGAACCACGGCTGTTCCGAGTGCGTTATTAGCATTTTTGCCGGCATCGATTTCGCGGATTGTAGCCTGTCCGGCAGTTGAAAGGTCGGGATTTTTAGTGAGAGCACCCGGCAGAAGCTGCAACATATCTTCAACGCTCTTTGCCTGAAGATGTTGGATAGCCTGCTGACCGATGCTTGAGGTAGCCCCCATTTTACTTTCCTGAGCTGTCACGACAACCTCGTTGAGGGCAAGGCTTGACGGTTTGAGGGCAATCTTAAGTTTAGGAATTTCACCTTTTGATTTCACGATAAACTCACCTTTGGCTGTTTCATAGCCGAGGTAAGAGATTTCATACTGATACTTTCCGGGCTTGAGTTTTGGGAACCTGAATTCACCATTGTCGTTAGTTATAGCCCAGTCGAGAGTGTTAAGACGAACAAGGGCTTGCTCAATTGGAGAGCCGTCCGAAGCATCTGTAACTACACCAGATACAGAGCCGTGAACGGGATCTGTTGCTGCGAGAGCCTGAATTGTTACCGTCAAGGCAATAATCAGGCATAAAATTTGACGAAGTAAATTCATTTATTAATCGAGAACAATATTGGTAATGTCAAATTGGAGTATAAAATATTACTCTCTCTTAGTAAGAGATATTGATTTGTTTACAAAATTAGTCAAAAATCTGTAAATTAGATACTAATACAAGAGAAAAAATTATAAAAATTACAAAATAGGTTGTTCATTAGTACAATATTTTAATTTTATTATGTTTTAAGTTTATATTTAATCGGTGCTATAAGATAAGTGAATATCTCTTACTAAG
>JAIDRE010000175.1 GCA_029061925.1 Muribaculaceae bacterium
CTCACGAGCTGCATGCGGGTATCACGGCTACCGCTAATCAGTATGTTGCCTTGTAGATTGCCTGATGTCATTGTCTGATAGGAGATTGCATAGTAGGCGGCATCGTTGATTGAACGGAACGGAATGATGCGGACTGTATCGAGGTTGTTTGTCTCGTTTTTAAACAGAAAAACGTCGAGTGCATTTGGTGTAACGTTGAAAAATGTTGCCTCATCGTTCCCGCTCTCTCTCAGGTCGTTGAAGTAGGTGAGCAGTGGGTAGAAGTGACTGTAAATCGGTGGGTTATTAAATGCTCGGTTAAGCAGATTGAAGATTCCCGGTTCAACGCCGAAGACGATGGCGGCGTTGAGTTTGGGTAACTTGTTGACAATAATCGCAGTCTCATCGTTAACTTTTGAGAAACGTTCGCGCAACAATCGTTCAATCATCTCTGAATCGTCGGCAAGGGGCAGTGGAACAAGCATATAGTGGCTTGAACGAACTATGACTGAAACCCGCTGGAAATCAGAGAGCAGTAACGGGTTGTTGTATATAGCCTCGCTGAGCGATTCAACGTTGATTGAATCTTCGTCAGTTGTCAATGGAATACTCTTGTATATCAGAGAGTTTGCAACGTCAGGACTATAAATTGTAAAATCGACAACCGGATTTTCAACCGAGCCTATACATACGTCAAGACGGTAGGCTTGAGGGTCGGAAATCATGTCGGCGGTTAATATGTCGGGCGAACTGTTTTCGGTCATTATCTATATGGTTTTATCGGCGGTTGGAGAGAGTATTTCGATTTGAATTGTTCGTGTTACGATTGAAATTGTTTGTGTTGCCTTGTCCGTTTTTGTGGGCGTCGTTATACTGCGAGCCTGGAATGAAGTCAGTGTCCCATTCGTCGTCTTCGTTGTTTTCGTTATCTTCTTCGTTTTGACGGTCGTTAGCCGATGTTTTAGGCTTGTTTTTCTTGATTGCCAGCGGCTTTTGCTCGTCAACAGGAAGTTCAAACAAGTTCCACGATTGAGAAACGTCCCAATTTCGTTTGAGCTCTATTTTCTTTGGATAGTAGAAAACTTCTTCGGGCTGAATGAGTTCTGAAACGTTACCGGTGTCCCATTTGCCGTTACCGTTTCTATCGACAAAGGCGCGGGCATAGTATGTTCCTTCGTTTAGGAACGCAAAGTAGGCTTGGTTGCCCTCGACCGGAGCGGTAGCGATGGGAGCATCGCTTTGGCTCAACAACTCAACGACATATTTAACGTCTTCTGTCTCAATCGAATCGTTAGCGATAGAGTCTGTCGCAAGTTTAAACGTCAAAGTTGAGTAGTCATCAAGTTTGCGGACTGTAAATTCACGGCTGATTTTCTTGTTATAAGGTCCATATATGCCGGTCACAGCCATTGAGTCGATAGTAAGGCGATAGATGCCGCCAGGTTCCCATTCATATTGGGCTACGAAGTTGCATGGACGATTGAGTCCCGGGTCGGTCGCTATTGTCGGTGTTTCTACCTTAACCCAGTTTGTATCAATCTTTTGCTCCATTATAACAAGGTCGTGATTTATTGAGACTACCGGAGTCGCCGCTTTGAAGGTCATCGGTCGGTGAAGTTCTTGAGATGTACCTTCGCCAAACTTGATTTCGAGAAGCGGAATCGGTGGCGGAACAGTGTCTTCTTCCTCTTTCTTTTTCTTCTCGACCTTGGCTTTGGGACGACGGAAATTGAATTTCAGCGTATCGGTTACCCAACTGAGGTTGTCGGTTGAATCAGATTTGAGATAGCGGGTTGCAACCATGAGGGTATCACGGCTGTAGATGTTCGGGTCGGTAATCCAATAGACGATTGAGTCTTGTTTGAGTGAGGTTTCAAGAACTGTATTGGTGCTGTCGAGGACTGTGCCTTCAAGCGGACCTTTAACAATGGTGAGCGTCGGCAGGCTGTCGCACTCGGTAGCCATTATCAGCTCTATTTTGGTTGAGTCAATACGGTTGTTATTCTTAAGATATTGAGCGGCATAGTCTTCGTTGAACCATGTCATGAAGATGTCGTTAGGGAGATATTCGACACCGGGACGATTCACAATAGAGTCGTTGCCGGCTGAGCTTCTTAGAGAGTCGGTGACAATTATGTCGTTAACCGTCGGGCTAACAACAACGTCGTAAAATGCAATATCCTCGCCACGATTCCATTTGTAGTCGCGGTTGACATCGTTGAGCGCATAGACGCGATATTCTCCGGCTTTCATACCGCGGATGGTGAATTGACCAAGCTGATTGGTGCGGGCGATACGTTCGAGCTTGATAGTGCGTATGGCTGTGTCGCTGAGGTTACTGTGGACTCCGACAAGCATTCCTTGAGCCGGTTCGAGAGTGCGGGCTTCGAGAATCATACCCGAAATGCGGAGCGTGTCGATGGTGTCGCCGGTTGAAAATTCCATAGCAAAACCATCGAGAATGTTCCCCTCGTTAAGGTCGCTGATTGCGTCTCCAAAGTCGATTGTATAGGTAGTGTTGGGAATCATTGTGTCACGGAGCTGGACCGAAAGACGGTGACCGCCGGCAATGATTGTCGGCATCTGTTCCTGAGCCGGTGATACAACAACTTTTGACGTGATATCTTTAATCTGGATGTTTTCGTTGAAGAAAATATCCATGCGGTTGCCTTTGACATTTTTTTGGGCAGGAGCGGGGTTACTACGGATAAAAACGGGCGGAGTTTCGTCGCGTGGTCCACCCTCAATTCGACCGATACTTGCACATGCCCCCATGATAACTGCAATAACTACAGCCAACAACACACGCATATTTCCGGCAGATCGTCCCATTTTTGTAATCCCTTTTTAGATTTGTACCCCGGAGCAGAATCGAACTGCTATCAAAGGTTTAGGAAACCTCTATTCTATCCGTTGAACTACCGGGGCATCATTAGTAAATGCAAATTTACTAATTATTTTTTTTACTGACTGCAACTGATTTATTTCTCAGCAGTCGGGGGCAGAAGTTTATTGGTGGTGATAAAGTCAACCCCCATGTCGATAAGTTCTTGAGCACGTTGGGGGTTATCGATTGTCCAAACGTTAACTTTCAAACCTTTGTCGTGGAGCATTTTTACATCTTCAGCTGTTACGCCGGTGTGGGCGAGGTCAACATCGATGTGGTGTTTTAGAATCCATTCGAGTGAGTTTTTCCATTTGTCACCGCCGAGGAACTGGCAGGTAACCTGAGGATAGTTTGCCATAACGAATTCAAGGCAGGGTTTCATTGAGGTGATGATGATGCATGAATCGAGGAAACCGTATTTATCGATTGATTCCATGACTTTGGGAATCATTGTGCAGTCGTCATAGTTTACACCGGGAGTGTATTTGAACTCGATAAGGGGGAGAACACCAGTCTCTTTGCAGAGGGCGAGATATTCATCAAAAGTAGTGATTTTGCCGGCGTAGTACTGACCGTTACGTTTTTGAAGATAGTTCTCGCTCTGAAGTTGAGCAACCGTTGATTCGTGAACTTTCATGTTGCCGCCGACGCGATTGGTTGTTTCATCGTGGCTGATTACGAAAACTGAGTCGGCAGTCAGGCGAATGTCACATTCAAGATAGGGGTAAACGGCTGCACCATTTAGAAATGCAGCTTTGGTATTTTCAACACCCCATGCCGAACCGCGGTGTCCGACATATATTGGTGCTTTGGCTTTGTTCTGAGCAAAAAGAGAGGCAGATACCATGCCGAGGGCGATGGCTGCGATAGCTATTTTTTTCATTGTAATGACAGTTTTTTATATTAAGGTTATTTATCTTATCATTTTTTCAAACGAGTTTGGAATCGGGGTCTCAAACCACATGTCGCGACGCGTGATAGGGTGAACGAATCGGAGCGACTGAGCGTGGAGTGCAAGTCGGTGAATAGGGCTTGATTTGGCACCATACTTGCGGTCGCCGGCAATCGGGTGCTCGATATCTTTCATGTGAACACGAATCTGATTTTTGCGACCGGTGTCAAGCGAGACTTCCATCAATGTGTATCCGTTGCCGGCTGCAAGTTTTTTCCAGCGGGTGATGGCGAGCTGACCTTTTTCGGGGTCGTCGGTCGAGTAAACTTCCATCTGGGAGTTCTCGGCAAGATATGATTTGACAGTTCCGCTATCTTCCTCGACTTTGCCCTCGACAACGGCTAAGTATTTGCGTTCCAACACCATGTTGTTCCAGTTGTGCTGCATTGCATCTTTGGCTTCGATTGATTTCGCAAACATCATCAAGCCCGAGGTGTCGCGGTCAAGTCGGTGGATAATAAATATTTTGTTGCGCGGGTCTTTTTCCTTGAGGTAGTCTTTCAAAATTGAGTAGGCGGTGCCTTCCTTGATTTTTTCGTTACCCATCGAAAGAAGTCCATACCCTTTTTCAATCACAATGATGTCGTCATCTTCATATACGATTTTGACGCGGCGATTGTAAAAGACGGGGAAAGCGCGCGTTAGGTTGACGTTTACTGTATCGCCTTGATTGAGAGGTGTATTGAATTGAGAAGTCAAGGTGCCGTTAACCATTACCGAACCGAATTTGAGCAGTTGTTTGATTGACGAATGCTTGCGGTCGGGCATAGCTTGACACAAAAAGTCCATCAACGTTTGCTGGTCGGCAACGTCAAAAGAGAGAATCGTGTCAGGCTTGAAACGGTTGCGGGTAGGTCGGCTCTGTTTTTTTTGAGGCATACTGTTTATTTTTTAGAACGAGCTGACGCACGGCGGGTTGTGGTCTTCTTGGGACGATCGGCATCAGCTTCAATGATTTTCATACATTCTTCCAATGAGAGGTTGGCGGGGTCAGCAACGCTCTTTGGAATTTTGTAGTTTGATTTCTTGTATGAAATATAGATACCATATCGACCGTTCTGAATCTTCAAATCGGGGTCTTCGTCAAATGTCTTAACGACTTTTTCTTTGTCCTCCTTGCGTTTTGACTCAATGAGTTCAATAGCTTCCTCGGCAGTGATTTCAGCCGGGGAAATGCTCTTTGGAATAGAGACAAATTTAGAGTCGTGTTTGATATAGGGACCGAAACGGCCGATTGCAACAGTGATATCCTTGCCTTCAAATTCTCCGATTGTTCGGGGGAATTCAAACAGCTTGATTGCATCTTCAAGGGTGAGTGTTGACACTGACTGACCTTTGAGGAGCGATGCAAACTGAGGTTTGACATCGTTGTCGGCCTCGCCAAGCTGAACGACCGGACCAAATCGACCGATTTTTACTGAAACCTGACGGCCGGTGGCGGGGTCGGTTCCGAGGATACGTTCACCGACTTTATGTTCGAGCCTCATGTTTGAGGCTTCTTCAACAGCTTTGTGGAACGGATCGTAGAATTCACGCATCTCGCTGTTCCACGGCAGTTTACCTTCGGCGATAAGGTCGAATTTTTCTTCGACGTTGGCTGTGAAGTTAAGGTCGAGAATGTCGGGGAAATATTTGGTCAGGAAGTCGTTGACTACCATACCGATATCGGTTGGCATGAGTCGTCCTTTCTCCGAGCCGATTGTTTCGGTTCGTTTAGAACGTTTTATCTTGCCGTTTTTGAGTTCGAGAGTGACAAATTCGCGTGGTTTACCATCTTTCTCGCTCTTGACAACATAAAGGCGTTGCTGAATTGTTGAGATTGTCGGGGCGTAGGTTGACGGACGACCGATGCCGAGTTCTTCCATTTTCTTAACAAGTGAAGCCTCTGAATAGCGGGGCGGTTGCATTGTATAACGGCTGTCGGCTTTGATATCGATCATGTTCAGTACATCGCCTTTGTGGGTTGTCGGTAAAATGTCCTGAGACGATTCGTTATCGCCTTCGTCGTCGTGGCCTTCGATATATACTTTAAGGAAACCGTCAAATTTGATGACTTCACCGGTGGCGGTGAAGTGTTCGGGGCGGTTTGATATTTCGATTTCGACAACGGTCTTTTCCAATTGAGCATCAGACATTTGTGATGCGATTGTGCGTTTCCAGATGAGGTTGTAGAGACGCTTTTCCTGGGGAGTTCCGTCGATTGTTTTGTTGCTGATATAGGTCGGACGAATGGCTTCGTGGGCTTCCTGTGCACCTTTTGACGAGGTGTGGTAGTGGCGCACTTTGAGATATTTGTCGCCCATCTCGTTTTTGATTTCGTCAGAGATGGTATTGATGGCGAGCGATGAGAGGTTGACCGAGTCAGTACGCATATAGGTTATGTGTCCGTCTTCATAAAGTCGCTGGGCAATCATCATTGTCTGGCTCACGGTCATTCCGAGTTTGCGGGATGCTTCCTGTTGAAGGGTCGATGTGGTGAACGGCGGTGCCGGAGTTTTCAATACCGGACGGACGTTGACCGAATTAACTTTGAATTGGGCGTTTTCACACTCTTTGAGAAATTCTTCGGCTTCAGACTCTGAAGAGAGTCGTTTAGAAAGCTCGGCTTTGAATTGCTGACCGTCGATATTGAAGAGAGCGGCAACGCGGAAATATTCTTCAGGAACGAAGTTTTTGATTTCGTTTTCACGCTCAACGATGAGTCGCACTGCTACTGACTGGACACGTCCTGCCGACAGCGATGGTTTGATTTTTTTCCAGAGAACAGGCGACAGCTCAAAACCCACGATACGGTCAAGCACTCGGCGAGCCTGCTGGGCGTCAACGAGGTTGAGGTCGATGTTACGTGGATGTTCAATCGCATTCAGAATCGCATTTTTTGTGATTTCATGGAACACGATGCGGCGGGTGTTGTCAGGCTTTAGCTTAAGCACTTCGAAAAGATGCCATGCGATTGCCTCTCCCTCGCGGTCCTCATCGGAAGCGAGCCAGATGGTCTCTGCCTCAGATGCTGCTTTTTTCAAGTTGCGGACAAGCTCTTTTTTGTCCTCGGGGATTTCGTATATTGGGGTAAAGTCTTTGTCAACGTCGATACTGAAACTCTTTGATTTCAGGTCACGGATATGACCATAGCTCGACATAACTTTATAGTCTTTACCAAGAAATTTCTCAATTGTCTTGGCTTTTGCGGGAGACTCTACAATGACAAGATTTTTAATCATAGTCAGCTTTATTCTTGTTTCTTCTATTAAATATGTGTACAAAAGTAATCACACTTTCCGTGATTAGCTATTTTTTAACAATATTTAAATAGAGGAATGGGTTAAATCGTCTTTTTAAATTACCATTTGAAACCGTTTGACTCGAAGAGTTCACGGTCTTGGTTGATGTCGTTTCCGAGTGTGGTTAGCATATCTCCGACGATCGATCCGTTAAGTCCGCCTTTGAGTATTCGCTTGGTCGAATCCTTGCTCATGCGTTTGCGTCCGCCGGCAAAGCGTATGTTGCAGTCGGGAGCGATCAATCTGAAGAGTGCTATCGTTAATATAACATCTTTCTCGGCGATAAGTTCTTGTTTTTCAAGTGGAGTGCCTGGAATAGGGTTAAGAATGTTGACCGGAATTGAAACAACGCCCGCGTCACGCGTTTCCTGAGCCAATTCAAGTCGCTGACGCAAAGTCTCACCCATGCCGATGATACCGCCCGAACATACTTCGAGCCCGGCTTCTTGTGCCGCCTTGATGGTTGCGAGCTTGTCGGCAGTCGAGTGAGTTGAGCAGAGTGTCGGGAAAAACGAACTCGCTGTTTCAAGGTTACAGTGATAACGGCTGACGCCTGCCTCCTTGAGTTTCTTCATCTCGTTGACCCCGAGCAATCCCATTGATGCACAAAGCTTTATCGGCGAAATTTTGCGGGCTTCGCGTATGAGGTCGCAGAAGCGGTCGATGTCGGCAGGTGAGATTTTACGACCGCTGGTCACGAGCGAAAAACGTTTGACTCCTTTGTCGCTGTTTATTGTAACCATTTCTCGTAGGTCTTCTATATCGACAATGTCATATTCTTCGCAACCGGTTGAGTGAAAGCGCGATTGGGCGCACCATTTGCAGTCCTCGCTGCACTTTCCCGATCGGGCATTTATGATAGAGCAGGTGTCAATTTCGTTCCCCATGCGAGCTTGGCGAACATGGTCAGCAGCGTCACAAATTTGGTCAAGACTATATTTTTGAGCAATATCGAGAGCATCGTCAATCGAACACGGTTTGCCCTCGATAGCCTCTTTTTCAATTTTTTCTAAAAGGTCCATAATTGGTCGATTGGTTATTAACGGGTGCAAAAGTAATCAAAAATAATTTGACAAGCAAAGTAAGGCGAGTTTTAGTGGTCTTACAGAAGCCGGAGTAGGGTTGTACTCCGGTACAGCCGAGATTCTTGACCGCCGGACAGGAGACTTTGCTATAACCTCGCCCTTTAGCATCTCACTCCCTTGAAAATGCGCCAAACTTCCAAAATTCGTTGATTAAAATTAAAAAAAGGACATCACCGTTACTGAACTGCACTCCAAAAGTTTTATGTCTAACTTTTGGAGTGCAGTTCAAAGGCATATCCCTACGAAATGAGGAGTGGAATCCTTAAGGCCGTTAGGGACTTTATGGGCTTTAAGGCCGTTTGACAGATATCCCTACTTATCCTGTCGAAAAACAAAAAGGCGCACTGAAGTACGCCCGTATATTTTTATATTAAATTTTTAGTATTTCAAACCGAAGTTGTCAACCCAGAAGTTGAGTCCGATGGTGCCGATATAGGCGGTACCACTGGCAGCTGATGCCATGACAAGCATGTGGGTCGGAGTTGCGTCGGGCGCATCCCAATCTACTTCAACGACGGGTACCATTTTGCCCTTGCTGTTGCGGGCATAATAGGAGTTTTCTTTGCTTATCAAGCCCATGTAGGGTTTGTAGAACGATTCTCCGGTTATATCGCCATAGTTGATCTTGATTTCGTGACCGTTAACCCATCCGTTTGTAGATTTGCCATAGCGTTCGCGACCTGTGCCGACACGTTTGGCATAGATGTTGCCGTCGGCATCTTCCCAACGTCGTTGCAGTATGATGAAGACTTCGGCGTTGTCGTGACCTTGAAGTGTTTTCTTCTTGCCAAATCCGCTTGAATAGGTGCGTGTATCGTTGGCAGGCAATTCGAGTTTATAGTCAAACACAAGGCTTTTGGGACGTTTGGTAAATGGAATACCCATCTCCATTTTGCTGTAGGGGTCGCTTGTTGATTTTACGGGCTCCATAAATTCACCCAAGAAAATCGACCCTGCCACGCAAACATCAATATTGATGATTCCGATAGCCTTGCACGATTCCATTATGCATGACAGCTTGGCAGCCTTGCCACCACCCTCGCGATCGTCGGGAAAGACTGCATTTGAACCTTTGACAATGCCCATTACGTTGGCGAGCACGTTTGATGTAGCCCAGGGTGAGCCACCTTCGTTTTTATAGGGAATGTTGCCCTCGACTGTTTTTGTCGGAGCAATTTCGTATAGTGTTTTTTTCTTACCACCGATTATGCGTGATTCGGGGATAACACGGGTTACCCAGTTTTCAAAATCTCCATACTTGATTTGCTCGATATGTTGGGCCGACGCGGCTGACATGATCGATAACATGGTTATGAGTGTTGATAGCTTTTTCATAAATAAACAGTTGCTTAATTTTAAACGTGATGAGTATAAAAAAGAAACGCCCGAAGTAACAAGATTGTTTATCGGGACGTTTAATTTCTTTAATCGAGGAGGTCGGGACGAAGTCGGCGTGTTCGTTCGAGCGACATATCGTGGCGCCATTGTGCGATTTTGGCTTCGTGACCGCTGAGCAAGATGTCTGGCACTTTCCAGCCGTTGTAGTCGGCAGGTCGGGTATAGACCGGCGGTGCAAGCAGATTGTCTTGGAACGAATCGCTAAGTGCACTCTGTTCATCGCCGATTGCACCCGGAATTAGCCGGACAATAGCATCGGAAATGATAATTGCCGGAATTTCGCCACCGGTTAAAACGTAATCGCCGACCGAGATTTCGCGGGTGATGAAGTGCTCGCGGATGCGGTAGTCAATTCCTTTGTAATGACCGCATAAGATGATGATATTGTTGAGCATAGACATCGAGTTTGCCATAGGCTGATTGAAGACTTCGCCGTCGGGCGACGTGAAAATGACTTCGTCGTAGTCACGCTCTGATTTGAGTTTGGTGATTACCCGGTCAACCGGTTCTATTTTCATAACCATGCCGGCTTCACCGCCAAAGGGGTAGTCGTCAACTTTGCGATGGCGGTCGGTGGTGTAGTCGCGCAGGTTGTGGATATGAAAGTCGACAAGTCCTTTGTCTTGAGCTCGTTTCAATATTGAACAGCTCAAGGGTGAGTCAAACATTTCGGGGAGTACGGTCAGGATATCTATGCGCATCGTTGCGACAGTGCTGATTTATTTTGAGGAGAATCGGTTGGTTTGTTCCTCGATGAGTGCGGCATCGTCAAAGTAGTCGATTTTCATTGCGCGGCGCACTTCGGCAAGTGTCTGAGCTGCAACACGTCGTGCTTCTTCGCTGCCGCGTTTGAGTATTTCGTAAACGGCAGGAATGTTGTTTTCATATTCCTTGCGACGCTGGCGAATCGGGGCGAGCTCTTCTTCAAGAACGTTGATAAGTATTTTTTTTACTGTGCCATCGCCTACACCGCCTTTGACATAGCGGGCTTTGAGGTCGTTGAGGTCGGCAAAGTCGGGGTTGAAACGATGTACTTGGTCGCCGTGGCTTAGTGCGTCGAGATAGATGAACGGGCAGTTGCCTTCGAGGTGACCGGGGTCGTCGATGTTGATGTGCAACGGGTCGGTGTACATGCTCTTGACCTTTTTGGCAACATCTTTTTCGGTGTCGGAAAGGTAGATGCAGTTGCCGAGCGATTTACTCATTTTTGCCTTACCGTCGGTGCCGGGCAAGCGTAGGCAAGCGGCATTTTCGGGAAGGAGAATTTCGGGCTCGACAAGTGTTTCGCCATATATGTTGTTGAATCGTTGAACGATTTCGCGGGTAAGCTCGATCATCGGAGCCTGATCTTCGCCGACGGGTACGGTTGTGGCTTTAAATGCTGTAATATCAGAAGCTTGGCTGATAGGGTAGCAGAAAAATCCGACGGGGATGCTCTGCTCAAAATTACGCATTTTAATCTCGGTCTTGACGGTGGGGTTGCGTTGAACGCGTGAAACCGACACGAGATTCATGTAGTAGGTGGTCAGTTCGCAAAGTTCGGGAACCTGACTTTGGATAAAGATTGTTGTTTTAGCCGGGTCAATGCCTACAGATAGATAGTCGAGGGCGACTTCGATGATGTTTTGTCTAACCTTTTCGGGGTTATCGGAGTTGTCGGTCAAAGCCTGAGCATCGGCAATCATGACAAAAATTTTGTCAAATTTACCTGAATTTTGCAACTCAACACGACGTTTGAGCGATCCTACAAAGTGTCCGAGGTGAAGACGTCCGGTTGGACGGTCGCCGGTCAATATAATCTTTTCCATATATGCGAAATTTCGGTTTTAAGTTTCAGACTGCAAATTTAGCTTTAAATTTTCAGCTATGAAAGAAAAAGGGGAAAATTAGACAATTGAGATCAGTTGCAACTTAATGTTTTTATTTGATTTAATGCATCTGTCAGAGATTGATATGTTAGTGATTCTAACTGAGCTTCATTGACTCCGCTCTCGGCAACACGGAGATGTTCTTCTTACGCAACTGCTTCAACGTGTGGGATTTCATCGCTTTGCCGTTGAAGACCACGGCCAAAACTGACCTTGACCGCTCAACAGCGGTTTTCAACGGAACGTCGCAGTTCTACGACCAGTCCGTAGAAAAGACCTACGAGGTCGAAGCCGGGCCACTCACTTCTGACGAAGTCGAGTGGATAGACCAGTTGCTCACACCCTATGACTTTTTCTGTATAGAGCCTGACGCAACCAATCCATCCGCCCCATACATCTTCACCCCAATCCTCATTACCAATTCACCCTGCGAAGTCCATAACGCCGATGACGGCCTTAACTCCGTCAAGTTCACATGGCGATATGCCTACAACCGTCCATACATCCGCTGATCGGCTTCTCGCGACATTTTTACTTCGCCCTATAACATAGTTTTCTCACGATGGCTCGCTCGATACACATATCCACCGCTCGCTCAATGCTCAACTCGGTTGATACTGTTGATATTTCCGTATGGGAATCCGACAGCATAATCCTTGAACTCCGTAATTGCATCTCCCTGCGATACAATTTTTATGGAGGTTGGCGCAATGTCAAGTTGCTTTCCTCCGGCGAGTGTCGCAAAATCTGCGACTGCTGTATCTTCAAAGTCAACGACCTTGAAGTATTCTTTTGATTATCCGCAAATTATTCGTAAATTTGTGGCATGTTAAAGAAGATTTTAATTTCATCATTATTTCTATTTTCTTCTGTATCTTCGTTCGCTTTACACATCTCTCAAGAAGATATAGATGGATCGGGACCACATTTCATTTTAGATGATATATTGGCATTTATCCTCTTAGGCATAATTGCCATATTTGTGTTAGGAATTATCTTATTATGTATCTTTGGCACAATATGGATCGGTCTTGAGCGCTTGTTAGGAATTAAGAGAACAACTATGTTCGTCAACAATACAGATGTTTATCTCGCACACTCATCTAAACACCTTAAACGGTTTAGTAAACTCAAAAAACGATTGGATGACAATACGATTTCTAGAACAGAAAAGTTAGAATATGATGAACTTCTTAAAAATAACTATGTGTTCAAGGCGCGTTTCAATGATGAAATAACTGTGCTATGTTATTATTTTAATGGTGTCTGTCAAGTAAATCAGAAGGGTTGGTGTGCTAGGCTATATACTTATTATGCGTGGTTAAGTCCACATCGTGAAGATACGTACCCATATGATTTATATTAGCGTATTTTCGCACATCTTATAGAGTCCATAACTTCGCTGAAAATCTCAGCAAGTTATGGACTTACATTATATTGACCTCGATTTCAACTCCGTTGAAATTCTGCTCGGCTTCGATGTACGATCCGCGTTTATCGTCAACTCCAAGTCAGTGTTCCGAGAGGACAGGATTTTGTGCCTACAATCGTGGACGATACACTCTCATAAGTTCCGTGGGGCAGCGACAATCAAATACCGTTCGACATGCTCGCAATCGATAAATTCGGCGACTGCCTCGAATACATCAGCAACATCAATATCCACGAGCAGGAATGAACGCCCCTGATTCACCGCACGACGGCTCCCACCTCGGGAGTCGTTTGGTCTTTTATAATTCATGGAAAATTAGTAAATTTGCGGCGATATAACTCATATAAAGATCATGAATATAAGAAAACTTCACACCTTGCTGTTTGCAACTGTTGCTCTACTTTGGGCTACTGCGTGCGATTCTGATATTAAAAAATTCGCAAAAAAAATGAACGATGATAGAGTGACAGCTTTTTTAGAAAATTCTGAAAAGAAGCAAATTCACTCATCGGATTCTGTGAGGAATTTGGTTGGTGAATATTCTAAAAATCTTCCTATTAGATTTTCTGATGGTATTGAACTGATTTGTCTTGACACTGTTTCTGTTAAAAGAAACGTTTGGTGTAAGACCTATTTCAGAAACATAAATAATTTAGATTCTACTTTATTCACTACTAAAATAGACTCTATTTTAAC
>JAIDRE010000176.1 GCA_029061925.1 Muribaculaceae bacterium
ATTTAGTTATTCCCATACCTTTTAAACACCAGAATCCACCCGATTGTTCAATATCAAAATACATCTCACTCTAACTTGCAAACTTTGTAGCAAAAATATGTTCCGGGAGCGATGTTGTCATCATCATAATAGAACAAACCGAGCTTGTCAAACCTGAATGTATGGCGCGTAAAATGCTGTTTCATTTCATCATAAGCCTTCTGATATGACTCAAAACCGGCACCGCCTATGGCAACCGTCATGTGAAAAATATAGTCATCGTCATGCTCGGCAGGACATGGTCCGATTTGTAGGTATAAATCTTCATTCAATTGCTTTTGTGCTTCAACAAGCTGTGGCGTATCTTTTACACGCACACTGATACATCCCGACTCCAAGCCGTTCAAAATATTTGACGGGAATAAATCAAGACCGACAAATTCAACATCAACAGGATGTAATTTCTTTGAAAATTCATCAAAAAACAACTCCATCTTTTCCAATGAAGGAATCGCAAACGGCTGTTTTAATGAAACGTGCTGTGGCAATCGCGCCATTTCAAAACCTGTGTTCCCAAACCGGTGAGCCTGCAACATAAGTTTTCTTCCGTAGTTTTCAGCATCGGTATCGGCTATCAGTACTATCGTAGCTTTCATTACTTAGCATTTTATTTCATGAATACGAGATAGACTGCACCGATGAGGAGTGCCATAGCGAGGTAGTGGTTCCATCTCAAGGTGAAGCCTTCAAAGGCTATTAAACTGAAAATGACAAAGACAACAAGCGTAATAACCTCTTGCATCACTTTTAATTGCATCAGAGAAAACGGGCCTCCGTTACCGTCAAACCCCATTCGGTTCGCTGGCACCTGAAAGCAATATTCAATCAAAGCAATTCCCCACGAAAAAAGTATAACTACAATCAGGGGCCAATTGGTAGAAACTCCGGTCTGACCCAGTTTCAAATGTCCATACCATGCAAAGGTCATGAACACATTGGCGATTATCAATAATATCAGAGTTGTTACTACCGGACTCATCTATTTATTATTTAAGTCGTTTTCTATTTTGTTCAGCACGGCGGATTTTATAATTTTCGGCACTCAAACCAAGCTGTTTGGGTTCATACTCCTTGATTTTGAACATATCAAGATAATGGCTGCCACTTCCGCGCTTGATTGAGAACACTTCGTTCTTGCGTTCGATAGTTTCCTGACAATAGGGCGACAAATATCCTGGAAGAGTTGGTTGAAGTTCTGCCGGGACATCATTGATTGTCACCGCCTTAACATGAGAAACCGGCGGATAGCCTACCACACTCCACATTGTCATATCTTCAGGTGTCTCACCGGGCAACATTCCTTCAATCACGATTGATGCCGACGAACTTTTTCGCGGAACAAAATCCTGATCAACCGCCCAACGGTCGCCACTCTTCATAAAGTCACGTCCAATCAATGAGTGATAGAACGAGCGCGAGATACCCTCGGTAAACAGTTCCGGAATAATATCTTGAGCTGTCGCATGAGGTTCAATCCAATAACGGGCATTATTTTCACGGATATATCCATAACCACCGTCTTCTTTGCCTGAAACCGAATAGTTGGTTCTGATAATGAATCCCTCAGCTACATCGTCGAGCGCAAATTTTTTGAAATTATAGTCATCGGTCTCATAATACGCGCCGTGACCTTCGGCATCGAGGACACCAAAATTTGCCTGAACACCAAGCGGTTTTGGCAACGTCGACAAGAGTACTTCAAAATCGTTGAGTGTGCGACACTTTTCGAGCGCGTGACGCATTACAACGCCCTCTTGGTCAACAAATTTAGCAGTGTCGGGCATCAAGTTATATGATGCCGTATTCATAATGGCAAATCCTGCATCATTCATTCCCATCCATGCACTTTCAAGCAACGAATCGCCACCATTATAGAGTGCGACAAAACCATGCTTGCCATCTTTAGGCTCAACACGGGCTATAAAATTTTGTTCGGCACCTGTATCGCGGTGTTTCCAAATCAACGGACGACCGTTTTTTGTGATTTTACCGCTGATGATAGCTGATGTGCAAGCTATTGACGCTTGAACCGATAAAAGTAGAGACAGAATGAGAAGAAATTTTTTCATACGAGAAAGATGTGATTTAAAGTTACCGGATTATTTGGCAAATTTACTCATTTTTTTGCTTGTATCTCAATTTTGACGGCATGATTTTGTAAAAACATTTATTCTTACTATCTTTGAATGTTAAATTAAAAAAGATGACCGACCAACGTCAACATATTTTTGAATGTCAAATCGAGGTTCGCGATTACGAACTCGATGCTGAAGGCATTGTCAACAATGCCAACTATCTCCATTATTTTGAGCACACACGCCACTGCTTTTGCAAATCAGAAGGATTTTCATTTGCCGACATGAGAAAGCAAGGGCTCGACCCCGTGCTTGCAAAAATCACTGTCAACTATCGCATTCCGCTCGTCTCGGGCGATGTTGTTACAAGCCGATTGGCTATGAGACGCAAAGGTCCGAGATTCATTTTTGATCAATGGCTCATCAACGAGAAAGGAGAATTGGTCGCAGAGGGTGAAATCACCGTCGTAACGTTGAAAAACGGACAGTTGTCTCGTGGCGATGAACTTGCCGCTCCATTTGAAAAATATCTCAAATAAACTATAAAAATGAGTTCAAACATCTTCAATAACCCTCAAATTTACACTGAGCTGACCCTGCGCATAGCATTGAGCCGCATCAAGGGTATGACGTTTGGATTCGCCAACCTCATAGAGTCGCGTTTTTCATCGCTCAGCGAATTTTTTAAATCAGACTCCCGTTCAATTGCCACTATTCTCGGCTCTCAGGCATTGAAGATGTTTGCCCGCCAAGTGCTTGACGATGCGTTGGCTCAGGCTCAAGCCGAGGAACAATGGATATTGTCAAACAAGGTAAAACCGCTTTACTTCACCGATCCCGACTACCCTACCCGATTGCTTGAATGTGACGACGCGCCGGTCATGCTATATGTTCTCGGCAATGCCAATTTAAATCCACAACATGTAATCGGGATTGTCGGCACACGCCACGCGACGGTTTACGGCTTGTCATTCATAACCCGCTTTGTTCAAGAACTGTCGGCTGCCATTCCCGACCTTTTGATTGTTAGCGGACTTGCATACGGAATCGACATTGCCGCTCATCGCGAGGCTCTGACCAATAATTTGCCTACAGCCGGAGTTGTCGCCCACGGGCTTTCAACAATCTACCCGGCATCCCACCGCAAAGATGCGGCAACCATGATACATGGGAACGGTGCCGTCATAACCGAATATATACACGATGCTCAGGTTCATCGTGGAAACTTCTTGACACGAAACCGTATAATCGCAGGAATGAGTGATGCGCTGATTGTTGTTGAGTCAGCGGTCAAAGGGGGTGCATTAGTTACAGCTCACGTTGCCGGCGACTACAACCGAGATGTGTTTGCCGTTCCCGGTCGAGCAACAGACATCTACAGTGCCGGATGTAACGAATTGATAAGGAAAAATCGGGCGGCAATGATAACCTCGGCAACCGATTTATGCGACGCAATGGGTTGGGCGCCTATAAAGACTGAGGGAACACAACAAGAAATCGCAGTCCAACTTTCAGACGAAGAAAAAATCATCATTGACTATCTCACCACCCACGGCGAATCGTTCCTAAACCGGATGTCGGTTGACCTCAACATCGTCACCCACCGACTAATCCAAATTCTCGGCGAAATGGAATTCAACGGATTGGTAATCAGCCATCCCGGTGGCAAGTATTCTAACTCGTAATCTAAATTTATACCATTATAATCTCTCGTAATTATGAATCAGAAAAAAATCATACCCTCATCAGAATTGATTATAAATGACGACGGCTCGGTGTTTCACCTCCACCTCCGTCCCGAACAACTCACCGACCGTGTCATTCTTGTCGGTGACCCCGGACGCGTGAATATGGTTGCTGAATTCTTTGATGAAAAGACTTTTGAAGTACAATCGCGCGAATTTCACACCATCGGCGGCACATATAAAGGCAAACCGATAATGTGTCTGAGCCACGGAATCGGTCCTGACAATATCGACATCGTCATCAACGAACTTGACGCTCTCGCCAACGTCGATTTTAAAACCCGTGAAGTCAAAGACAACCACCGATGTCTAACGCTTGTCCGCATCGGAACATCGGGCGCATTACAGCCTGAACTCAAACTCGGCACACCCGTGATTGCCGAGAAATCAATCGGTTTTGACGGCGTGCTCAATTACTATGCCGGACGCAACGAAGTTGCCGACCTCAATTTTGAGAAAGCGTTTGTAGAGCACACCGATTGGAATCCCCTCTGGGCTCGCCCATACGTTGTCAATGCCGATGCCGAACTTGTCGAACGCATCGGACGCGATGACATGGTTCGCGGTAACACCATCTCGGCTGTCGGCTTTTATGGACCCCAAGGGCGAGAGCTTCGTTTGCCACTCGCAAATCCAAACCTCAACAAATCAATCGAAGAGTTTAGATTCGGAGACCGCAAAATAACCAACTACGAAATGGAATCGGCACCCCTTCAAGGTCTCGGTCGCCTGATGGGACACAAAGCTATGACTGTTTGCTCTATCATTGCCAACCGCATGAACACCGAAGCCAACCCCAACTACAAAACAGCAGTCCACGACCTCATAGCAACCGTTCTCGAACGAATCTAAAAATTAGTATCTTGGGTTATCGTCACCCAAGATACTATATTTCCGCCACCAAAAGTTAATTTAAATACACGTTTGTTTAATAATGTATTTTTTAAAACCTTGATTCTAATGGTATATGGATTCAGATTAATTAACTCGATTTTACCCCAATCTCCAGATAAGAGAGATTCGTTATCCTTATAGTTATTTACCTCAAATTGATAAATTTCATTATATTCATAACGAGTATCTCCAACACAAAACTCCGTTAATTGTCCATATTCAGCATTCTTACCGAATACTGTAAACGTTAGACAATTTTCAGACGATGAGATATTTCCCCAAAAAGAACAAATATTATATTGGTTCTTTAAAGATACGCCCTCTGTCTCTAAATTTATTGGTTGAATTTGCAATCCGTCTTTTTCACAGGATGTTATCCCTAACATAAGTAAGAACAGACATAATGCAACACAGTTTCTCATTATCGAGTAATTATTGAATATTGTAAATGATATCTGTAATTACCAGTATCACCCCATTGGTAGTCACCTTCATTATCATATATTACAGCTCCCGCATTGGTATCAAATGCTTTACTAATATAGTATCCGTCATTACGACCTCCAAATCCCCAATTGCAGTGAACTAATGTACTAGTCTTCCCATCTTTAGATGCGACCATCATTCCATCAAAAACCCACGCATGACCATCCTTCCATCCGACACGGATACCTAGCACCTTCTTCTTACCAGCATTACCTCTTCCATAAACCGGATTACCAGCTTTTATCGCACTAACAATTTCGGTTTCATTATAGTCTTTCAATTTACTTGCTTTCAAACCACTCCATTTATTAAACCAATCAATAGCTTTTGATTCTCCTGTTGCGGTAGATTCTTTTTTATAATCTGCATCAAATGCACTACCTAGATAACGAACAAGATGTGCTACCTCATCTGCAGAACTTGCGCAATCTGAATAAATAAGTCTGCCTCTATTTTGGTCGCAGTCAGCAATTATTCTATCCCAATGAAGAACAGAACTTCCTCCAACTCCATTGTAAGACCAACTTACTTGTGCCAAACATTTGAAATGCGATAAAATCTGAGCAGCTGCTATTATAGCACAACCTGCTATTTTATTCGGACAATATTTTCCATATACATCATCCTGAGCCCATCTTGTATGAAGTATTGGCTGATAATAAGAACTAATTGTATATCCATTAGAGACTAGAGTTCTGGAATCAGGTTGTTGATTATATTCTGTTATATCCTTCATTTCCATCTGTATTGCATCATCAATAAACGATAGCAATCCTTCATCTGCACCTTCTTGCAACTCATCTATTGAAAATGAGCCATTATCAACCAATGCAATAACTGGTTCCGTACGTTTATCAGCTGCTACAATGGCATATCCCATATTATTCTCAAAATTGACAACATATAACAAAGTATCCATTTGTTGTGCCCAATCTGATTCAGATTCAGATCCAGCTCTCGTTTTTGATATAGAATTTCGAATTGGCTCTACACTCAAAACAGTATGTTTTTTTGGGACAAACATTGAACGAGACAAAGAATAATCATCTTTAGCAGAAAGAAATTCTGACAATAAAGACACAGCTTCTTCAGGCGAAATTTTATAGTTAGAGTGTGATAACTCTTCTGTTCTGTTTTGTGGTATGAAATTCTCCTCGCTACTACAAGCAAACATAGCGAATGAAATCATTACAATTATTATATATATAATTCTATTATTCATTTCTTTGAGATTTAAAT
>JAIDRE010000018.1 GCA_029061925.1 Muribaculaceae bacterium
CAAGACTAAAGATGTCGGTTTAACATCCTTTTACATAAATTTCTATCAAAATTACTTGTATAGGTCAGAGTAAACGATGATGTTATTTACATGCCGAAGGCATATCCCTACGAACCAAGGGGATAGACATCAAAAAATAATCAACTGAAAAGGAGCTATATCACAAGTGATATAGCTCCTTTTTGTTATGAGTTGTGTTATTTTTTACATTGCGCGGACTACCATATCCTGGAGTTGACCGATTGTTTTATGACCGCTCTCACGCATAAGCTCCAAGCCTTCTTTGAAGAGAATCCAGGTTGGATATTCGTTGAATCGGTATTGCTCTTTGGGCTGACCATTGTGAGAGCAATCATAGTCAATGATGTTAAGTTTATCACCATATTGAGCTTTCAGCTCGTCAATAAGTTTCTTGAGTTCTGCAAATTCCTGACCTTCTGATTTTTGGAAAAGTACCAAGGTCGGGGTTTTTCCTTTAACTTTATCTTCAATAGGTTTCATATAGATATATTTTTTAGTTTCTATTAAAATAACAAACGAGCGAGGGGTTTGGTTGGTAAAAAAGTTATAAATTTGCACTATGAAAAAAGTTGGACTATTAGGAGGCATGGGTCCGGAATCGACCATAGCCTATTATCACGATATTGTTTTTGGAGTGCAAGCCAAGACCGGCAAACAGTTTTTTCCCGACTTGTCAATCGAGAGCTTAAATTTATTTGAGATTGTAGAGTTGTGCCGCGAAAAACAATATGACAAGCTTGTCGTTCTTTTCAAAAAGGCTGTCGAACGATTGGCTGCGACCGGTGCTGACTTTGCGGTACTGACAGCCAACACCTCTCATATCGTCTTTGATCAGCTAAAAGAGAGCTCCCCTCTCCCGCTGTTAAGCATTGTTGATGCGACACGAGATGAAGCAGAACGTCGTGGCATAAAGAGATTAGGATTGCTCGGCACATGTTTTACAATGGAAGAAGCTTTCTTTAAAAAACCGTTCAGAGAACATGGAATAGAGATTGTCGTTCCATCAAAACCGGAGATCGATTATATTAGCGATAAAATTTATTCAGAACTCGAATTTGGTGTGGTTAAAGACTCTACGCGCCAACGTTTTCAAAAGATAATCGCCGAGATGAGAGCGCGCGATGGTATTGAAGCCGTTATTTTGGGATGCAACGAACTACCGCTTAT
>JAIDRE010000019.1 GCA_029061925.1 Muribaculaceae bacterium
GTATTATATTATTACAAATCTTATAGTATTTTTCTGTGCTGTTTCATTTGATATATTCTATAGGCTAAGTTATAATTCAATTAAAGGACCAGCTAATTTCAAATCTAAATATTTAATATCCGCAGAGACACCCGAACCTTCGAAATATAGTAAGATAATATTACTATTGTCTTTTTTATGTGTTGCTATAACACTATATATATATAAGAGTCAACCAATTTTACTTGTCTTTAGAGGTGTTGATGGTCTGGAACTTGAGGATAATACGATAGCGTCGTCACAATTTTTAGGTCCGCTATTCAACTGTATAATTCGTCCTATACCTATTATCTGTTTGATTAATTATATGTGTATCGGCAAGAAAAAACACATTAAGATCCTATTGTTTTTTCTTGCATTAATAGCGTGTTTTCCAACATCTTTAGCGCGTTTGCGAGTTGCCGCTTATTATTTACCTATACTAATAATACTATTCCCGAATCTTAGGTACCATAATCGATTTGTAAATTTTTTTATTTTCGGATTCCTGCTTGTATTTCCTTTATTAAATAATTTTAGATATTTTGGGAAAGATGGTTTCAGATGGTTTGATATAGACTTCACTATGTTTTGCAATATGAACTACGACTCATATCAGTCTTTTGCTTTCGTTCTTCAAAATAATATAATAACATATGGTAAACAGTTAGCTGTAGTTCTGTTCTTCTGGGTCCCACGGAGTATTTGGCCTGATAAACCCTATTTCTCGGGGATGACAGTTGCTCAGGACTATGGACTATGGTTTCATCAAATATCAATGAATTATTTTGCTGAAGGATATATTAATTTTGGAATCATTGGAACTTTTGCGTTTACTATCTTTCTTGCATATATCTCAGCTAAATTTGATATGTATTATTGGAAATTAAACGATGCAAAAATTCACTCGTTATATACACCTTTTTTTCTTCTTTTTATTGGAATGTATTTCTTCTTTATGAGAGGTGATTTAATGTATGGCTTCGAATACACAATTTGTTTATTACTTGCCAATTTAGGTGTTTATAAAATAACAAAATCCATCTATAACATCCGATGAAAATAGTTTATTGTCTTGCCGGAACATTCAATTCAGGAGGAATGGAGCGTATTGTTATAAACAAGGCCAATTGGCTTGCAGAGCATGGCAATGAGGTTTATATAGTTACGACAGAGCAAAAGGGTCGTAAAGATTTCTTTCCTTTAAGTAAGGGTGTAACACGCATTGATCTGAATATATTATATTCTGAAACAAATAATTATTCCGTATTCAAAAAAGCCTTTGCTCGTCGAAAACTTATAAAGAAACATAAGTTAGGGTTGTCTAAGGTATTAAATGAAATTAAACCGGATATTGTCATTTCAACTTTTGGAAATGAGGTTGGCTTCCTGCATTCGATTAAGGATGGTTGTCGTAAGATAGCAGAAATTCATTTTTCCCGTTGGTATAGACTTCAGTTAAATCGAAAGGGTATTTGGCGATTAATTGATAAGTATTTAACTTATACTGACTCACGAGTCCTAAATAAATACGATAAGTTTGTTTGTCTTACTCAGGAAGATAAACAAAATTGGGAAAAATCTCTAAATATTGAAGTAATTCCCAATTTTATTGACCAATCAAACAATAACAAGGCCGACTTACAGTCCAAATCAATGATAGCTGTGGGCAGATTTAGCTATCAGAAAGGTTATGACAGGTTAGTGAGGGCATGGAGTCTTGTTGCTGCTAAATATCCCGATTGGGAATTGAATATATTTGGCGAAGGCGAGCTGAAAGAAATTATTCAACAACAAATTGACGATTTATACCTCTCGAACTCTATTAATATTCATGCCCCATCTTCAGATATAATGAGCGAATATGCTAAGAATTCGGCACTAATAATGTCTTCTCGGTATGAAGGACTTCCGATGGTTCTTCTTGAAGCAGCAAGTATTGGGTTGCCTCTTATTTCTTTTGCTTGTCAATGTGGTCCGCGTGATGTTATTAATGATGGATATAACGGATTTTTAGTTGATAATGGTGATATTCAGGGACTTGCTAATGCAATTATTCAATTAATTGAAAATCCATCGCTTAGAAAATCCATGGGCGAGAAAGCCTATGAAAAATCGACTAATTATCATAAAGATTTGATAATGAAAAGATGGGTAGATCTTTTTCAATCATTGATACAATGAAAAATTACATAATTGTTAATGCAACAGCATTAGAGAGTGGTGGTGGATTAAGTATTCTTCAACAATTTATTGAAAATGTTCCATCTGATGATCGAAAATGGTTGATTTTTGTATCACCTGAAGTCTCTGTGCAAAGTCCCCAATTTAATGTGTTTATTGAACCCATACATGGAGTTAAGTCGCTTCCTAAACGGTTATACTGGGATACTTTTGGGCTAAAAAAATGGTTGAAAAGGCATGAGATAGATCCTGTAGCTTCAGTCTCATTGCAAAATACAGGATTTAATGTCGGTAAGAAAGTTCCTTCATTTATATATTATCATCAGTCGTTACCATTTTATCCATATAGGTGGAATCCTTTTAAAAAGAATGAGCGTACCTTTTGGTTTTACAAAAATATATACCCTATTTTTGTGAAATTATTCTTGCGTAAAGATACATACGTTTTTGTTCAGCTCGAATATATAAAACAAGAATTTTCGAAATACTTCAAGCATCCTTTAAAAAAAATTGGTATATTTCTACCTTCAGTCAAATTGAGTTATTGTAAAAATGAAAAATTGGATGAAATGATAGATAATGATACTATTAAGCTATTTTATCCTGCATCAGCCAATTTTTATAAAAATCATAGAGTGATTATAGATGCTCTGAAATTTGCAAAGGATAATGTCTCTGTGATATTTACAATAGACCATGATGAGCAGTATAGCGATGATAGAAGAATAAAATATATCGGATCCCAGTCTTTTGAAACAATATGCAATTTATATAAATCGTGTGATGCGTTGGTATTTCCGAGCTATATTGAAACATTTGGATTGCCGTTACTTGAGGCGGCAGTGTGTGGATTACCTATAATCGCCGCAGACTTACCTTATGCACGAGAAGTATTATCAGGATACGAAGGTGCTACTTTTGTTCCATTTGATGATCCAAAAGCTTGGCATGAGGCAATAAAAAAAATCGAAAAGAGGAAACGATATAAGCCGATAGATATAGAATCACGTCCCGGGTGGTATGAATTATTTCAGACTATCGTATGGAAATGAAGAATAAACGAATAATAGCACTTGATCTACTCAAACTGTTGGCGATTTTCTTTGTCGTTTGGGGACATTTCATGCAGCATATTCTTCAAATACCGGTGGAAGAAAACAGGGTCTTTCTGTGGATAACTTCATTCCACATGCCACTTTTTATGGCATTAGCTGGGCTTTTTGCAGGTAATTCATTTACGCGTCCGTGGAAACATTATTTAATAAATCGTTCACGCCAATTGTTATTACCATGGCTCTCTTGGTCAATTATAATACTTTTACTGATAATCCTATTTGAAGGTAAACAGTCCATAAGAGGAATTGGAGAATTATTTTTTAATTCCCTGTGGTTTTTAAAAAGCCTATTTGTTTGTGGATTACTTGGATTATTGGGGTTTAAAATGAAAGGGAATCGAATTTTATGGGTGATTCTATCCTTTCTTATAAGTCAAGTAATTCTTATCTGGAATGTATATACAATGTATCCCTGTTTTTTGTTTGGAGTAATATGTGCAAATAAGATGCGGGATATCAAGGCTAAAGCTAAATCTATTTCAATAGTAACAGGTATCTTATTTTTTATATTTTCCCTGTGGGCTGCCAACTCATCGGAATTTTGGGTAAGGGGGCTCGGTATTAAACAAATGTTATTATCGGGAGAATTGTCTTTAACTCAAAGTACCCACTTTTTATTGACTCTAGTAATAAAAAGATATGGACAAATATTACTGGGCTGTCTTGGTACATTATTTTTACTCTCTCTCTTTATTATCTTATTTGATCGAAGTTCAAATCATAACATATCTCGTATAGCTTTATTGGGTCAATATACACTTGGGGTATATGTGATTCAAACTTTAATTGTTGAAACAGTTTTACCTTATGTTTGGTTAGTGTCCGATAAATATTGTATGCTGTTTAATGTGGTCATAGCTCCAATTTTATCAATTGCCATAATTGGCATTTGCTTCTATATCAATATATTGGTCTCAAGCTGGGGGTATTTGCCTGTTATCTTGTTTGGGGATAAAAAGAAAAATTAATTCAAACTATATAGTAATGTCAATATTTAAAGATAAAGTTCTTCTTATAACAGGAGGAACGGGTTCATTTGGAAACGCTGTTTTGCGTCGTTTCCTCGATTCCGATATAAAAGAGATTCGCATCCTCAGTCGTGATGAAAAGAAACAAGACGATATGCGTCATAAATTCCAAAATCCCAAGATAAAATATTATATCGGGGATGTTCGAAATAAAGAATCTGTAGATGTCGCTATGCGTGGAGTGGACTATGTATTTTCCGCAGCTGCACTTAAACAGGTCCCAAGTTGTGAGTTTTTTCCGATGGAGGCAACTCGAACAAATGTTGAAGGAACAAACAATGTTTTACTTTCTGCAATAGAGCATGGAGTAAAAAATGTTGTTGTGCTCTCAACTGACAAAGCTGCATATCCAATCAACGCAATGGGAATCTCTAAGGCTTTAATGGAAAAAGTTGCCATTGCAAAAGGTCGTGAGCTTGGCGAGGGTGCTCCAACAACAATCTGTTGCACTCGTTATGGCAACGTTATGGCTTCTCGCGGTTCTGTAATACCTCTTTGGGTAGAACAAATGATGGAAGGTAAACCAATTACAATTACCGACCCAAACATGACTCGATTTATGATGACACTCGATGATGCTGTTGATTTGGTAATCTATGCGTTTACACATGGACATAATGGAGATCTTTTTGTTCAGAAGGCTCCTGCCGCCACTCTTGAAACTCTTGCAACGGCTCTTAAAGAGGTGTATTCAAAAGTAGATCCGAAATATGGCGAAACCGAAGTCAAAGTCATTGGAACCCGTCATGGTGAAAAACTTTATGAGACCTTGGTAACACGCGAAGAGATGGCAAAAGCCATTGATATGGGTAATTATTATCGTATTCCTTGCGATACACGTGATTTGAACTATGATAAATTCTTTACCGAAGGAGACCATGAGGTAGAGAAAATCGAGGACTATCATAGTCATAACACTCAGCGACTTGATGTAGAAGGAATGAAAGAACAATTGCTTAGACTTCGTTTCGTTCAAGCCGACTTGGGCATGATTGAGAATGAAAAACCTCGAGAAATAAGGAGCGAATAAATGTCTGAAATTAAAGTTATAGAGGGTGAGATATTTCGTGACCATCGAGGTCAGATAAGTTCGTTAAATAACTTTCACTTTGAAGGAGTTAAGCGTGCTTATTTTATTCATCACCCCGACACATCCGTTATTCGCGGTTGGCATGCTCATCAAAATGAGCGAAAGTGGTTTTACTGTCTGAAAGGCAAATTTTCTGTTGCTTTAGTTAAAGTAGACAATTGGGAAAATCCATCTAAAACCATTAAACCTGAAATATTCCATCTTGAAGAAGAAAAAAGCAGTCTCGTATGTGTACCTGCGGGGTATGCTAATTGCTTAAAAGCATATACCCCGGATGCCATAATGCTTGTGCTTTCAGATAAAACACTTGAAGAAGCCGCTAATGATAGCTGGCGATATGACAAATCAATGTGGCTAGACTGGTCAAAGTTATAATCCTATGAAAATATTAGTTACCGGAGCTAAAGGTTTTGTCGGTAAAAATCTCTGTGCACAGTTGAAAAATATTCGTGACGGTAAGGCAAAAAACTATCCAGTGGTGATAGACGATGTATTTGAATACGATATTGATTCAACTCCGGAAGATTTGGATAGATATTGCAAAGAGGCTGACTTTGTCTTTAACCTCGCGGGAATCAACCGCCCTGAAAATCCCGAGGACTTTAAGAATGGTAATTTTGGATTTGCGTCAACTCTACTTGAGACATTGAAGAAACATGGCAATAAATGTCCTGTGATGTTGTCAAGTTCAATTCAGGCAACTTTAATTGGACGTTATGCCGGACATCCTTATGGCGAGAGTAAGAAAGCCGGTGAAGAACTTTTCTTTAACTATTCGAAAGATACCGGAGCCAAAGTCCTTGTTTATCGATTCCCAAACCTATTTGGCAAATGGTGTAGACCAAATTACAATTCTGTCGTAGCAACGTTCTGTAATAACATAGCTAACGGTCTCCCAATCCAAGTAAATGATCCTAATGTTGAGCTTGAATTATTATATATTGATGATTTGGTAGATGAAATGATTCTTGCTCTTCAAGGAAAGGAACATCATTGCGAGTTTGACGGCATAAAAACACTATTAACCCAAACAGGTAAATATTGTGCAGTTCCAACTACATTCTATGTGACTCTTGGTAATATAGTGGATCTTTTGAAGAAATTTGAAGACATGCCGAAAACACTATTGATTCCTGAAATACCGAAAGATAGTTTTACAAAACGCTTGTTTTCAACATATCTATCATATCTGCCAAAAGAAAAAGCAATTTTTGACTTGAAAATGAATAATGATGACCGTGGAAGTTTCACCGAACTTATTCATACACCACAATGTGGTCAAGTTAGTATAAACATCTCAAAGCCTGGAATAACTAAAGGACAACATTGGCACAATACCAAGTGGGAACAATTCATTGTAGTTAAAGGTCATGGTCTGATACAAATGCGTAAAGAGGGCACTGACGAAGTAATAAGCTATGAAGTAAGTGGAGATAAAATTCAATCGGTAATAATGTTGCCGGGCTATACCCATAATATTATTAATTTATCTGATACTGAAGATCTTGTTACCGTTATGTATTGCAATGAAATATTTGATAAAAATCATCCTGATACATATTTTGATCCTGTCGAAAAATGAAAACTGACTATAAAGACATAAAGTTTGCCGACAACGGAAAACTTAAATTACTCATCATTGTAGGTACTCGCCCTGAAATCATTCGCCTTGCTGCAACTATAAATAAGTGTCGCAAGTATTTTGACGTAATCCTTGCTCATACCGGTCAAAATTATGATTATAACCTCAATGGTATTTTTTTTAAAGATCTTAAGCTTGCCGATCCTGAAGTTTATATGGATGCGGTTGGTGATGATCTCGGTGCAACTGTAGGTAATATTATAAACTGCTCATATAAATTGATGGTCGACATCAAGCCTGATGCATTACTTATTCTTGGAGATACAAATTCATGCCTCTCCGCAATTTCTGCAAAACGTTTGCATATCCCCATCTTCCATATGGAAGCAGGGAACAGATGTAAAGATGAGTGTCTGCCCGAAGAGACTAATCGTCGAATAGTAGATATCATTTCCGATGTAAACCTTTGTTACTCGGAACATGCGCGCCGCTATCTCGCAGAATGTGGATTACCAAAGGAACGTACATATGTTACAGGGTCTCCAATGGCTGAGGTCCTTCATGCAAATCTCAACGAAATTGAGCAAAGCGACATACACAAACGACTTGGATTGGAAAAAGGTAAATATATCCTTCTCTCAGCTCATCGCGAAGAAAATATTGATACAAAAAAAAATTTCCAGAGTTTATTTAACGCAATAAACGTCATAGCTGAGAAATACGATATGCCAATTCTTTACAGTTGTCATCCTCGTAGCCGTAAACGTTTAGAGCAGTCAGGTTTCAAACTTGACAAACGGGTGATCCAACATGAACCTCTCGGTTTTCACGACTACAATTGTCTCCAAATGAATGCAGCGGCAGTTATTTCTGATTCTGGAACTCTACCTGAGGAATCAAGCTTTTTTACCTCAGTTGGACATCCTTTCCCGGCAATTTGCATACGCACTTCAACAGAACGTCCTGAATCCCTTGATAATGCAGGATTCATACTTGCCGGTATTGATGAGATGTCTCTACTCCAGGCAGTCGAGACAGCAATTTCAATGAATAAAAACCATGACTATGGTACCCCCGTAGATGTCTATGTTGGTGAAAACGTTTCAACTATCGTTGTTAAAATCATCCAATCCTACGTTACCGTCGTAAACAAAATGGTTTGGCGAAAATCATAATTGATGCGTATTCTGATAGTTACACCTCATTTTTATCCCGAGACATTTAAATGCAATGATATGGCATTTGAACTTAAACGGAGAGGTCATGACGTTTCTGTTATGACTGCAATACCGGATTATCCCAAAGGGAGATTCTTTGATGGATATGGTATATTTAAAAAACGTCGCGAAACTATAGAAGGAGTAAAAGTACATCGATCAGTAATAATACCACGAGGAAAAGCCTCCTCAATTCGATTAGCTCTTAATTATCTAAGTTATACATTCTTTGCAATCATTAATGCCCTTTGGTTTGGATTAACTCGCAAGTATGATGCTATTATAGTTCATGAGACCTCTCCCGTCATGGTTGGAATTCCTGCTGTTATAATAAAGAAGATGCAACGAATTCCGTTATATTTCTGGGTTCTTGATTTATGGCCTGAAAGTCTTTCAGCTGCAGGAGGAATAAAAAATAAGACGATACTTGGAGTATTCGGTAAACTAACTCGCTGGATTTACAAAAATTCAAATACAATTCTCATAAGTTCCAATGGATTCAAAGAATCAATTTGTAAAAAAGGTGATTTTGCCAACAAGATTGAGTATTTTCCCAACTGGGTTGATAAAATAGAGCCATCAAATAAAGTCGTCCCTGAATTTCCTAAAGGTTTCAATGTGGTTTTTACTGGAAATATAGGTGAAGCCCAGGATTTCCCACATTTGTTAAAAGCGGCAGAGATACTTAAAGAACAAAATATAAATTTTATAATAGTTGGAGATGGTCGAGAGCGACCACAAGTTGAGAAAGAAATAGAAGAGAGAGGGCTCTCAAATGTGAAATGTATCGGACGATACCCGATAGAAACAATGCCTCAATTTTATAGTCAAGCAGATGTGTTGTTTCTTGCGCTAAAAGACACTCCCATTTTTTCATTAACAGCCCCTGCTAAACTCCAAGCTTATATGTCATCTGGCAAACCAATTGTTGCGATGATTAATGGCGAAGGTGCTGATTTAATAAAAGATGCTGATTGTGGATGGAGTGTTCCCGCCGAAGATTCTCAAGCGTTGGCTCAATTATTACTATCGTTATCGAAAGAGAAGCCTGAGATTCTTAATCAAAAAGGGACTAACGGCGAAATTTATAGCCAAAAACACTTCCAATTCAAAGACTGTATTGATAAGTTAGAAAAAATCATATCAAACTCAAAAAGTCCCTATTCACATAATTGATTTTGGATAATATTCAGTTATAAAAAGTGGATAGGTATTTACTTTTTTCAACGATTTGAAGTTGGCTAATAAAATAAGATGGAAGTAATAAAAACTGATATAGAGGGCGTTGTAATTATTGAGCCCCGTATTTTTAAGGACTCTCGCGGCTATTTCTTTGAGAGCTACTCAAAACGAGAGTTTGACGAAAAGGTTAGATCGATTGACTTCGTGCAAGACAATGAATCCATGTCAACTCGTGGCGTTATGCGTGGATTACACTTTCAACGCCCTCCGTTTGCTCAAAGCAAGTTAGTTCGCTGTATCAAAGGTTCGGTTCTTGACGTAGCTGTCGATATACGTAAGGGCTCTCCTACTTATGGTCAACATGTCTCAGTAGAACTTTCAGAGGAAAATCAACGTCAGCTTTTTGTCCCACGAGGATTTGCTCATGGATTTGCAGTTATGAGTGACAATGCGGTTTTCCAGTATAAATGTGACAACTCATATCATCCCGAAGTTGAGGGTGGTATATCAATCGCAGACGAATCGCTCGGAATAAACTGGCAAATTGATCCCACTCAAGCGATTATGTCGGATAAAGACCTGAAACATCCGTTATTAAAAGACCTCGATTCACCTTTCGACTACTATGTAGATCTTTACGCAAAATAGACTAAATAATTAGGTCTAAAAATATATTAGCTGAGATTGTTTGCCAAATTCTTTTTTGGTTTAACAATTTCAGCTAATTTTGTATCAAAATAAATCTATTCGTCTAATCATTTAGATTTTGATAAAAATGAGAATTCTCGTTACCGGAGGAAACGGACAATTGGGTACCTGCCTTAAGATTGCTGCTGAATGTTCCACAAACGAATATATATTCACCGATGCCGAAGACATCGACATCACCGACCCCGAAGCTGTAGCTCTCGGTGTCGGTTCTAACAACATTGATGTAATCGTTAACTGTGCTGCATATACCAATGTTGAAAAAGCTGAGGAGCAGCCTGAAATTGCCGAAAAGATTAATGCTGAGGCTGTTTCATATCTTGCAAAAGCGGCTAAAGACAACAACTGCACACTGATTCACATCTCGACCGACTATGTCTTTGGAGGCAATCAGGGTAACACACCGCGCAGCGAATCTGAACCGACCAATCCAACAGGCGTTTATGGAGTAACAAAATTGCATGGCGAACAACGGATTGCTGAATCGGGTTGCAAAGCCATCATCATCCGCACAGCGTGGCTTTACTCTGAATTCGGCAAGAATTTTGTCAAAACGATGCTTAACCTCACAGAAACTAAGCCCGAACTCAAAGTTGTTATTGACCAAGCCGGAACTCCGACCTACGCTCGCGACCTTGCCAATTCTATCGTCAATATTATTGACAATCGCAAGTTTGAAGGCAATGAGGGCATCTACCACTATTCAAACGAAGGCGTTTGCTCATGGTATGACTTCACCAAAGAAATTGCCGAACTTTCGGGCCATACTCAGTGTAATATCGAACCGTGCAAATCAAGCGAGTTCCCGTCACCCGTCGTTCGCCCGGCATACTCCGTCCTCGACAAAACTAAATTCAAAACCACATTCCATATCCAAATTCCATACTGGAAAGATTCACTCAAAACCTGTATCAAAAACCTGAAAGAACAATGAAGCGTAATATACTCATTACTGGTGGTGCCGGATTTATTGGTAGCCATGTTGTTAGACTATTTGTCAATAAATATCCCGACTACAATATTGTCAACCTTGACAAATTAACATACGCCGGTAACCTTGCCAACCTGAAAGATATAGAATCAAAACCCAACTACACTTTTGTTAAGGCCGACATCGCCGACCTTGATGAAATGCGTCGCATTGTCAACGAGTATAAGATTGACGGCATCATTCACCTTGCAGCCGAGAGCCACGTCGATCGCTCAATCAAAGACCCGTTCACATTTGCTCGCACAAATGTGATGGGAACCCTTGCATTGCTCCAGGCAGCCAAAGAATATTGGGAAACCCTCACCGAAAAATATGAAGGTAAACTGTTCTACCATATTTCAACCGATGAGGTTTATGGCGCGCTCGAAATGACACATCCCGAAGGCGTTCCTGCACCGTTTACAACCAAGGCGTCAAGCAATGATGATATGGCTTATGGAACAGAATTCTTCCTTGAAACAACCAAGTATAATCCACATTCGCCATACTCGGCATCAAAGGCATCGTCCGACCATTTTGTTCGCGCCTACCACGATACCTACGGCATGCCGACACTGGTAACGAACTGTTCGAACAACTACGGACCCTATCAGTTCCCCGAAAAACTTATCCCATTGTTCATCAACAATATCCGTAACCGCAAACCACTCCCGGTTTACGGCAAAGGCGAAAATGTACGCGACTGGCTCTTTGTCGAAGACCATGCCCGCGCAATTGACCTTATCTTCCACAAAGGCAAAGTGGCAGAGACCTACAACATCGGAGGCTTTAACGAGTGGAAAAACATTGATCTCATCAAAGTTATCATTAAAACTGTCGATCGTTTGCTCGGTAACCCTGAAGGCTACAGCGAAGAATTGATTACATTTGTTACCGACCGTCTTGGGCACGATATGCGTTATGCTATTGACTCCCGCAAACTCCAAAGCGAGCTCGGCTGGGAGCCCTCACTCCAATTTGAAGAAGGTATCGAAAAAACCGTTCGCTGGTACCTCGACAACCAAGAGTGGATGGATAACATCACATCAGGCGATTACGAACGCTACTACGACGAAATGTATAAAAATCGATAACTATTTAGTCGTTAATACGTTATAAAAAGGGGAGACTTCGGTCTCCTTTTTGTTGAATATTACTCGTTTACTTCTGATTGCAGAACCCGGGTGATTGCGGGGATGATTATTGATTCCATAATGTCGTAGCCGGCGGGGGTGGGGTGTACGCCGTCGTCGCTGTATGTTGGATTGATTGCCCGGTCCGCCCCGACCACCATTGATGAATAGTAGTCAACAAATGGGATATTATTGGCTTCGGCATATTCTTTTATGCGAGAGTTGAGCAGGGCGATACGGTCAGCGGCATCGGTTATCTCGGGAATCCATCCAAAGGTTGAGGAGGGTAGGACAGAGGTGAGTATCACCTTGATATTGTTAGCTTTAGCGATCTCGACCATCGACATTATGTTGCCTAATGAAATATCTACGTTGAATGGATGAGTGTTTTCGGCACAATCGTTTGTCCCGGCGTTGATTACAACGACTTCGGGCTTGAGATTGATGACGTCTTCACGGAAACGCACGAGAAATTGATATGTAGTCTGTCCGCTGATGCCACGACAGATGTAGTTGTTATCTTTGAAAAATTGGGGATGCTTGTCATCCCAAAAGTCGGTGATTGAGTTTCCGAGAAAAACCACTCGGTGTTCATCGGGCTTTGGATCATCGAGTGCTTTATTGGCTTCGGCATATCGGTCGAGACGAGCCCAATCTCTTTTTTGGGCAAACGAAATGCTTACGGAAATTAATGCCAGTCCGATAGCCAAAATATTCTTTAATGATGTATTCATAATTTGAAAAAACAGCAATATTTTTGCAAATCTACAAAAAATAGGGCTAAATTTAGCGGTTTTATTATTTATAAATATGTGAGTTTTTCCATTTTACTGAAAAATTCACTATTTTTGCACTTTGAAAATGATTTGTAATCAATTTTCAAGCAAAAAGAAATAAAACTCATTCATGATAAAAACTATAAAGGAATGGAAAACGGAAAGAAAAGTAACCTAAGCCTTGTTCTCATTGTAATTCTTGCCGTAATTATTTTGGCAGGTGGAATTGCATTTTTTACTCAAAATAAAAAGATGGAAAAAGCGTTGGCTCAGAACGAGCAGCTTCAGCTTGCCAACGACCAGCTTACGCTTTCAAATGAATATCAAGCT
>JAIDRE010000002.1 GCA_029061925.1 Muribaculaceae bacterium
TAGGGCAGTCAACGATTTCGAGATTGAAACCACAGAGCTCAACCATTTTACGGATTACGGCAATCTGCTGGAAGTCCTTTTCTCCGAAGTAAGCACGATCGGGTTGAACCATCTCAAAAAGTTTGCTGACAATTTGAGCAACACCGTTGAAGTGTCCGGGGCGCATGGCTCCTTCCATCACTTCGGCAACCGGACCGAGTTCAAATACTCGGGTGTCGGGCTCGGGATATATTTCCTCAACCGAGGGGATGAATGCGACATCAACACCGGCAGCCTCAAGTTTTTCGCAATCGGCTTCTTCGGTACGAGGATAAGTTTTTAGGTCAGTCGGATTGTTAAACTGGGTTGGGTTGACAAAGACGCTGACAACGACAAAATCGTTTTCACGACGTGCACGTTCAATAAGAGATACATGACCTGCATGAAGTGCTCCCATTGTTGGCACGAGACCAATCTTTGCTCCTTGAGCTTTGGCTTGCTTAACAGCCTGCTTCAGCTCTTTTACTGTTCTGATTATTTCCATTTTGTATATGGTAAATTCTCTATTTCATAAATTATGGTGCAAAGGTATAAAATTATTGACAATTAACAATTACAATTAGTAAAGTTTATATTAAAATGTCTACCTTTGAAGTCGATTTCAGTATTATGAAATTAGATTGATTAATTAATGGAACAAGAATTTTCATCAAAACTACTTGAAAACGCTGTTAGCGAACTTGCCCATCTTCCGGGTGTAGGACGTAAAACAGCCCTCAGGCTTGCGCTCCATCTGCTGCGTCAGGACACTGACGTTGCGGTTGGACTTGGCCGTGCAATTATTGACTTGCGCGAAGGCGTTACATATTGCCGGGTTTGTCATAATATATCCGAGACTGAGATTTGTCCGGTTTGTGCCAATCCAGCCCGTGATAAATCAAAAGTTTGTGTTGTCGAGACTGTCAAAGATGTTATGAGCTTTGAAAATACCCGACAGTATGACGGTGTTTATCATGTGCTTGGCGGACTGATTTCGCCTATTGACGGCATCGGTCCTGATTCGCTTGAAATTGACTCGCTGATTGAACGTGTGAACGAAGGTGGAATAAAGGAAGTGATTCTTGCTCTTAGTCCGACAATGGAGGGGGATACCACCAACTTTTATAT
>JAIDRE010000020.1 GCA_029061925.1 Muribaculaceae bacterium
GGTTACGTCGGGTGCGTGATGATCAAAGAAAAGGCTCTTGCCGGTATCAAGTTTGGCAATTTCAGCCATATCCTCGGCGCTGAGTGTGAAATCAAGAATGTTGAGGTTCTGTTCCATACGTTCAATGTGAACCGATTTTGGAATAATAATCACACCGCGTTGATTAAGCCAGCGGAGTGCGATCTGAGCCACGCTCTTGCCATATTTTTTACCGATAGATTCCAACACAGGGTTAGTGAAGAAATTGTTACGACCTTCGGCAAGCGGTCCCCACGACATGATTTGGCAACCAAACTCTTTCATATATTTCTGAGCTTCAATCTGCTGGTCAAAAACGTGAGTTTCAACTTGGTTTACCATAGGCGGAATCTCAACATTGCTTGCGAGATCAATAAAATGATCAGGATAGAAGTTGCTGACACCGATTGCACGGAGTTTCCCTTCTTTATAAGCCTCTTCAAGAGCGCGATATGCACCATATCTGTCGCAGAAAGGCTGGTGGAGCAGCATCAGGTCAATATATTTTGTGCCGAGTTTGCGAAGGCTTTCATCAATTGATGCCTTGGCTTTTTCATATCCATAGTTTGAAATCCAAACTTTTGAGACAATAAAGAGTTCTTCGCGAGAAATTCCGCTCTTGGCAATAGCAGCACCGACGCCTTCTTCGTTATGATAGGCCTGAGCTGTATCAATCATGCGATAGCCAACTTTCAGCGCATCGCTTACGCATCTTTCACATTCTGCTGGGTCAACTTGATAAACACCATAACCAATCATCGGCATTTCAACACCGTTTCTGAGAGTTGTAGTTTTCATATTATATCTTTATTAAGTTTTTATTTCTTTAATCCGAGACCATTAATCCAACGGTTGACGTTTTGGCGCGCATTTTCTTGGCGTTCTTGAGCCACTTTACCTTGAATGGCAAGACCTTTGCCAACAAGAGTGTTTGCACCTTCACATGCAGCCGCAATCTTGCGGTCAGTCCCGCCCATTCCGCTGCCTTCATGAGTAATGAACGGAATTACGGTTTTGCCTGCCCAATTATGCTTTTCAATGAACGAGTAAACACACATCGGGGGATTTCCCCACCAGTTGGGATAGCCGAGGAAAATAACATCATAGTCCTCGATGTTGACATCGTTTTTAATAGCCGGACGTGCATCAGCCTGAAGCTCCTTTTTAGCAAGGTCAATACATTCATTATAGTTGAACGGATAAGCCTTTTCAGGAACGATTTCAAATGTTTCCGCACCGGTAGCATCAGCAATCATATCAGCTACTATGTGAGTATTTCCTTTTTCAATTACACCTACGTTATAGTTTTCGCCGGTGTGAGAGAAGAAAACGACGATCTTTTTAGAGTCGCGGTCAATAGTACTTTTGTCTGTATTCATTTCGATAGTTGTTTTGTTAGTCCCTTTTGAGTCATTTGTCGCTGCAGAACAAGAGGTTAGCCCAAAGACCGAACATAGTCCAAACAACAACGATTTTGTGATACCATTTTTCATAATTAATTCATTTAATTTTTGATATCACAAAATTAACAACTATAAAACGATTTAGACTTTCACAAATAACACCAAAACTTTCACAATTCCACGAATTGTAAAAGTTGAGTAAAAAATACCTGCAAATTGGCATTGGAATCAAAGAAAACGACTATTTATGTATATTGATTTTACAAGCTGCCGGTGTGGTGGTATCTATTAGGTATTCGGGGTGTTTCTTGAACCATTCAATAGCATAAGGACAAGTTGCAGAGATTTTATTTCCATCAGCCAAAATTTTATCGGCTGCACGTTTTACCAGTTGTCCTGCAACACCTTGTCCCCTAAGAATGGGATCAACAAAAGTATGGTCAATTATTGCCACACCATTACAAGTTGGAAAAGTCACCTCGGCAATAACTTTACCCGATGTGTCATTTGCATAAATTCTGTCTTTTTCAGTTATAAAATCCATAGTATTAATT
>JAIDRE010000021.1 GCA_029061925.1 Muribaculaceae bacterium
ATCAAGGATCTATAAGATTATTCAATCAAAATTTATTTACAGAATAATAGTTTAAAATAAAATATGTATATTTGCAAAAATATAAAAGTGCCTCAAACTCGATAAATCGCCAATTTAATCAAGACCAACGAGGTGCAGTAGAACAGCTCATAACTTGGGCTGCTCTCTGTGCGTTGGTTTAGGCGTTTGGCGATGCCTTCGAGTTGCATAGAGAGCAGCTCTTTTTTTACAATCATATAAAAATTAAAAATATAATTATGAAAATTGATCAAACAAAAATTGATGCTTTTAAGCAAGAAAGTGGTGCAATTACTACTATCCAAGAAATCTTACGTGGACGTGATGCCGCCTTTGATGCTGCAAAAAACGTTCGACTTGTCCGCCATGCTGATACTCGTGATGTTAAGATTATCAATGGTGAAGAAGTCCGGGATTCATTATATAATCTCTATCGTTATCAAAAAGATACATTCTTGCAATATCAGAAGGAACAAAATAAAAAGCGTTTTGAGAATGTGGAATATATGGTTGCTTTTATAGGTGAAAAGGGAACCACAGCTCGTTTTGTAGGCGTCTATAAGGTTGGGAATAGAGTCCCAAGTCCTTATATCGAAGATGATATAATTTGTGATATGGATATTGTAGAGGCATTTGAACCTTTTACTCATCGTATTGTGATTGATTGGGGTAAATCAACAGTTAGTTGGTGTCAAGATTATGAAAATCAGTTTAAACCGGTAATTCGTATTGATGAAGGATTCGAAGATGGCAACGGAATTCCACGGTTTACCTCGTTTGCTGATACCGTCCTTTCATTTGGACAACTTGAAGCTGTGATTAATTCGAATAATGACCCATGGTACACTGCACTACGTTCAGTAAACTGTATTTATGTGATTTCAGATCTTAATAATGGCAAACATTATGTTGGAAAAACATCTGGCGTGAACGGTATATGGGGAAGATGGGAAACTTATGTCAAAACCAACGGACATGGTGAAAATAAAGCATTAAAAGAGTTGTTAAAAAACGATCCAAATTATGCAAGAAAGAATTTCCAGTGGTCTATACTTGAAGTCCTTCCGCTAAATATAACAGATGCACAGGCTGATGTTAGGGAGAATTTATACAAACAAAAACTTATGTCTCGACATAAACTAACGGGGTATAATGAAAATTGATCTCAACTAAACAAAATAACGAGCTTTCGCTTTGTTTTGGCGAATCATATCGGTAACTTTGCATTATAAATATAAAATTGTATTTTTATGAATAATCAAGGTTATCGATTTGCTCGATTATTATGGCTTTATGGAGAGATTGTATCTAAAGGAGCTATAACATTTCAGCAAATTTCTGAGAGTTGGGCAAATTCATCATTAAATCGCACCGGTTCTCCATTATCTCACAAAACCTTTGAAAACCATCGTAAAGATGTTGAAGATTTGTTTGGTATAAATATAGAATGTAATCGGGCAGATAATACATATTTTATCTCGATTCAACCTAATTTTGCTAAGGCGACATATGATTTGTTAAATGGTGCCTTACTTTTTAATAATCTAAGGTCTAATCCTCAAATAAGAGACCATGTTTATCCGGAACAAAAATATAATGAGGATACTTCAAAATTGTTTAAAGTCACAGAGGCTATTTTAGAAAGTCGAGAATTGCGTTTACGCTATCGCCATAATTATGATTGTAATCGAGAATACGATTATCAAATAAATCCAATTGCCATAAAACAATTTCGTAATAGATGGTATATTATTGGCGAACTCGAAACCGGGAATACGTATAGTTTTCCTCTTGATCGAGTTATGTCTATTGAGAAAGGAGATATAATAGAATCATCGAAACTTGACGTCGAAGAATTGTTTGCAGATTCGTTTGGTATTATTCGGGATGAATCTGTTAAGTCTGAGGAAATCTTAATAAAAGTTGAGCGCGAACAATCCAATTATTTTAAATCACTTCCGCTTCATTCTTCTCAACGTGTAGTATCAGATACGCCTGAGTATGTGATTTTTAGACTGAGACTTGCGCCTACATACGATTTTATTATGGAATTACTTTCACATGGCGATAAAATCGAAGTGCTTGAACCTCGGTCATTACGATACACGATGATTTCAAAAATTAGAGAAATGACAAAAATATATAACTCTTAATCTATTACATTATGGTTTCTTTATATATGTCGCCTCGTACATATTTTGATCATGGTTGTACGGAATATGGAATTTATCCTATTAAACAAAAGTTGCTTGATATAGGATATGCTACTTGGCATGGTCATGATATTATTGAGGATATTAACTATATTCTTAATAATTATCAATATGTTTCAGAAAATGATATTAGGTTAGCAATCAATGCACTTAGAGCAGAACTAAATCATGTTTCTATAATGAATTTTCTTTTTTTACATCATAATTCTATTGAAATAGAAGCTAAGATTTTGATTGAAGAATTGATGAAAGTTTATCGACTGCCTACTGACGATCCAAGGAATGCCTATCTTGCCGAAGATCCTTCCCGAATTTATTTTCATGAACTTCGTTTAATGAATGGATGGACCGAAGCTCTAAACCGGGAACGTCAGGCATATCAGATGTATTCTTACGGTCATTGGATAATGTTTCCGGGAGATGGTGAAATTATTCGTAACTTTAATATTAACTGCGGAGAACAGGGAAAAGGGTATATATCCTATGTTTATCCTGAGCCTTGGTATGGATCACCAACTTCTGCTAAAATCATCGTTTTTGGTAGTGATGTGCATTATGATGATAAAATCAGTCGTATCCAAAACCAAAAACTCAGCAAGACACCTGCTCAGTGTGAATCGGTTCAACTGACAGTTGATAGATGGTTGGAATTAGAAAGAGGCTCGTTTTGTCAATATTTTTGTGTAGATGAAGATGGAGTTCATTCATTTCCGGATAGATACAATTCACCAACATATAGTTTTTGGTGGAAAAAAATTTCAGACATGGCTGAGTATATCGACGTACCACTACAGGAACTATTTGATTGTATTGCCGTAATCAATGCTAATCCTTACACAGCTTTAAATGTTAATCCATTAGAACCAGGACTGCTTCCGTCACATTACTTTTTGCGCCAAATAATACGCTATGTTGTGAATCATAATAACGATGTATTATTTCTTCTCCCGGCTGAAAGACTTCGAAAAACATGGAAGACCATACTTGGAGATGTCTATGATGATATTATGGCTCAAGATCGAATAATAACAGGAGGCGTTAAGCACATTGATTTAAGCAAGGGCTTTTCATCTGAGCAAATCGATAGACTTCATAAAGCTATCGTTCAATGATTTAAGCAAAAAAAGAGATAATCACAAAAGTGGTTATCTCTTTTTTAGAGTGAGCCGCGAGCGGGGCTCGAACCCGCGACCTTTTCGTTACGAATGAAATGCTCTACCGACTGAGCTATTGCGGCTTGGTTGAAGTATTAATAGTTTGAGTTTTGCTTACTGAATGTCAACACAATTTTTGACTTGTCGAGCAACAAGTTTGCCATTGTCGGAGTGCCGGTATATGGAACAATTGCATTAACTGTCTCGGTTGTTGTTCCGTAATAGTAGTAGCTGGTTGATGCGTTTGTAGTTGTTTCGAGTGTTATAGGAGTGAGGGTAAATGTGTAATCTTCGGGAGTAATTGATTCTTTTTTAAGAAGATCCATCATATATGCTCTCATCTCTGAAAAATCGTATGATTTCGTTGTAGAGTTGTAGGTGGCGAAGAATGATGTTACATCATCAGTAACCTTATTGTCAATAAAGAATTTATCTTTGTCGCGCGACAAAATCATTAACATTGTTTGCGGTATCGAGATATTGTAGTTGTTTTGTACGCTCTCAACAGGGATAGAGAATGTAAGAGTGTTTACAACTGACATGTTTCCAGCCTGAGACTTATATGTTTCGATGATTTTGGTAGCAGGGAATTCAATTTCGATGTCACGACCGGCGGGCGCAACAATAATGTTCTGACCGTCCTCAACCTTTTGTTTGAGAGATTCACTCATCGAATATTTAATCACATTATTAGATATAACTTCGGGTTGCACACCATAATAATATCCAACATAGTTTACGGTTGTGTCATTCCCATTTGAGTTTACAAAGTTTTTGTGGTAATGAAGCCTCATAACGCTTTGAGCGATACGAACAACACGACCTGAACCATAGGAATTGCTTACGTAGAAACCGGGGAAAACTTTACAGAAATTCTGCGGATTAGAGTAGTTTGCAGGATTATCTACATATAATGAATATAGTTTCTGCGCTAAAGTCTTGGGAAGTGATACAAAAATATATTTTTGACCAGTTACTTTGCTTGTATCAGTAACAGCAAGCGTGTTACACTTGTAGATGCTTGATGAGATGAGATCGTTGGGGTCGTAATAACCTTCGGGATCAAAGTCGCTGTAAATCGGAGAGGGGAGCGCTTTGTTCAACGGGTATATGCTAAGTCCCATCGGAACAAGCGAGTCACCGATTATATCAGTTTCGGGGATACGGAATGTCAATCTCAAAGAGTCGATATTTTCAACCTGCACATTTGTAGTATCGATTGTAGCTGCCGGCATGAATTGGGTTACAAAGTCAGACGACAACGAACCGTATTCTTTGGCAGTAATTGAACCTAAAATCTGGGTAATTGTACGCGATTGAATTCGTTTGTTCTCAACCGATTTGCCTGTAATAACAAATGTTGAGTCAACAATGATTTGCATTTGGTCGCCAACAAGCGACGGACCAATATTTGTGGTATTTTCACAGGCAATAAAAAGAATTGCCGGGAGAATTAATGCTGTCAGGAAACTTAGATGTTTCATTGATCTTGGTTAAGTTTATTTTTGGAGAGAAGCGTAGAAATCGGCGAACGCAGTATCTCTATTCTCTGCTCCGGGATATTCAAGGAATGGTTTGCCTGATTGACGCGCATATTCAATCAGCTCGGGTTCAACGCTTTCCGATGCTACAGCAATAGCATCAGCGTGATCAATACCGAGTTTATTAAGTGCAATGTAATCAACAGGTGCATCGAGAAGCGGTTTAAGACTTTCTTCGTCAAATCCACTCATCTTCAGTTTTTCAACAAAACGAGGGTCAAGTGTACCTTCAAATTTATCATTGAAAAGTGTGTACACGATTTTTGACTGGCTGAACGCCGGGTCGTCGTGATATTGTTTTTTAAGATAGAGCGGAGCAAGAGCAGTAATCCATCCGGTATTTTGGATGATTGCTGCTGACCATTTCAATTTTTTTACGGTTTCGATAACACCTCTGATATAGAACATGATGCGTTCATCATTGTCTTCAGGGAAAAGACGAGTTTCGATATCGGTTACATTATGACGCTGGAAATAATCATCATTGTCAATAAAGTAAACCTGCATTCTTGAGGGGAGTAGTGTCGCTACTTTGATAATCAGAGGGTGGTCAGCATCATCAATGATAATATTCATGCCTGACAATCTGATCACTTCGTGAAGTTGATTGCGGCGTTCATTGATGATACCAAATTTAGGCATGAAGGTACGTACTTCATACCCTTTGTTTTGCATTTCCTGAGGTAAGTCACGACTATATGTTGAAAGTTCACTCTCAGAAAGGTAGGGTGCAATTTCTTGCGAAATGTAAAGTATTTTGGGCTTACTCATTAATCAGTTTTTGCTTAATGTAACGAATCATTTTGCAAAGATACTAATAATTTTTTAATTTTCAGCTATTTTAGGCAGTCCTATCTGCTTAATAATCTGTAAAATTACTTAAAATTGAGTGTGAAAAGGCTATTAATGTCTGTCTAATTTGAAAGAATCGGCATCATTGACAACCGGAAGACGTCGTCGCACATCATTTATAAAGTTGCGATCAGTTTGCGCAGTTATGATACCATTTTCGCTGTCAACAACTCCACAAGGTTTACCCCACGGATCAAAAATAAATGACAGATTATCATAGTTGCCATAGATGTCATCGCCTGATCTATTGGCTCCTACAACATAACATTGGTTTTCGATTGCACGGGAGATGAGCAGATGTTCCCACGCATACTTCCGAACAACGGGCCAGTTTGCCGGAACCAACATAATATCAAACTGTTGGTTTACATTACGGCACCATACCGGGAAACGGA
>JAIDRE010000022.1 GCA_029061925.1 Muribaculaceae bacterium
AAATTAAGCATAATATCCCGATTTATCTCAATTTTATCTCAAAATTGTAGATATAGGGATAATTTTTAACCAAAATTAAGAGCACCCCTATCTCCCACCCGCTGTCGATGAGTCAACATTGGCATCAGCTGTAACTTGTTTACGAGCTCCGCGTTTTTGGTGTCCCCATTGCAGATTATAGCTGACACTGATATAAGGCATACGCATATCAAGGCGCATGTGTTGCTCGTTGGTATTCCATTTGCTTAGCATTCTTGAGCCTTGATCGTATGTGCCGAACGGTAAAATCATACCGGCAGAGAATTGCCATTTTTGCCAATTATATGAGAGGTCAATGACCGATATGTTTTCGCCCCAGCTGATTTTTTCTCCCCAAAGGTCATGCTGAGCGCGCACATATTGTCCGCCTAATACAAATCCCCAGTGCATCACGCGTAAACTTACATTCCCGCTCCAATTCTTGTTGTGAAGTTTATACCCGGTTCCGTTCATTCGCTCCATGCGATATTGTAGATAGCCGTTTATTTGTACCCAATTAGGCATAATCTCTATTTGAGGAGCTATGAAGAATGAAAGGTTTTTCAATCCATCACTGTTTTCATATGTTGTGATAAGTTTGTTGTCATCCCAATATAGTAGTGGCGTGATTGCGTTTGGACTTGAAAATGCTCTGACTCCAAACATTCCCGATACTCTCGGAATATTGAAGTTATAGCGCAGGGTCAACATATATGAGTTGGAAGTCTTCAAATTTGGATTCCCGATACGCCATTGAAAACCATCGAGTTGCTGAGGCGCAATATTTGTTTCAGCCAGCGAAGGGGTAGATTGCCATGATTCAAAACTTAATTTAAACTGATGGTTTTGATTAATTCCGTATGTGACAGTAGCTTGTGGACGAACATTCCAAGAATTGCTACCTTGACTCGTTTCCTTGAACATGAAGTCGGTATATTGTGCACCCATTCCGGCTGTGATTGTAAATTTATTTAAACGCTGAAAATATTCGGCAAAGAAATATACCTTGTCTTGACGCTGATGAAATACGGCTCCGTCAAGATTTTCATAGACCGAACGGTTTCGGTTGGCTGTATAAGATGCTCCGGCTGTCAGTCGTGACTTTGACCAATTTTTGATATAGTTCGTTTCTATACCATACACTTGGTTGCGGTCTTTAATCATTGTGTGAATGTCGTTCAGATAATCCAATGAGCCTGGAAGCTGTTCGACATAGTCGGAATATGTTTTTCCAAACAATAACGAACTGCTGAAGTCGACAACGAGCATCTGCTTGTTGGCAAAATGCTGTTCAAAATAGACTGATAAAGTCGGTTTCTCGCCCAGATCTCCATGAGTATCGGTTAGAAGAATGTCATCTAATCCGTTGCTGAGAGATAACAGTCCTTCATATCGGAATTTGTCAGAAAACATATTGAAATATGATAAATCGACCATTAAGGTAGTTGTATCGGGCTTAACATAACTGTATGTCGCAATAAAATTACCCATTGAGTTGTCCATTGAACCACCGCGAGAAGTCTCGGTTCTTGTAAGAGAAGTGCCGTCGGGATAGGTGAAAGTCTCCTTATAATCGCGATGAGTTTTCATCTTATTGGTAAGTTTGAATTTACCCCAAAGTTCAAACTGAGAATATCCGTTGTTTAATTTTATATCAGCAAAATAGTTGCCCCAGGCTTGATTGAGAGCAGGCATGGCATTTGTCATCAACGATCCTCCTGTTTCGGGATTTACAACAATGAAGTTAAGAACATAGTTTGCTCCGTTATATCGAAGTCCGGGATTGTTGATCCACTCTACTCTTTTAACTGATTCAGGGAGGATTGATTTAACTTGGTCTACTGATGAGACACGACCGTTGATGCGTATCTGCACCGACTGTCCGGCAGCCTGGATGCTTCCCAGCGCTTCCGTTACCGAAAGCGAGGGAATCATCAGGTTGTTAAGTAATTGTAAACCGTTCTTGGAGTTTTCAACCGCACTTTGTGACGGGATGAAGAGATCCATGTCGGCTTTGTGAATTACTTTTGGTGCTTGAATGGTTATTTCTTGTAACACGTGTGTGAGTGTCGTATCATTGGCTTCGGTCTGTGCCATCACCGGCATAACCGAAACCATTAAAGATACAACAAATGAATGAACTTTTATATGTCGCATGTTATCAATAATAATTATACGGCGCAAAATTATAATAAATAAAAATTCTGCGCCATACCCAAATGGGTACGATTGCACATGCGATGAAAAAAGTTAATTAAATCAACTTGTCGTTTGTTGCGGCAACAATGGCTTCAGAGATATTGCGCACACCGAGTTTCTCAAAGAGCTGTTTGCGATATTTCTTGATTGTGTCGGGCGATAGGCACATCTTTTCAGCAATTTCAGTCATCGTAAATCCTTGAGTTGATAAGGTGATGACCGATTTTTCGCTTTCGGTGAGAGTTGGTTCGCTCTGTTTGTCCCAACGCTTGGTCTTAAGATTATATTTATAAAATTCCGATGACCCCATGCGATGCACTTCAATCTGCCCGGGAGCGGTATGACTCGAAATTGAGATAACACAAATTGCAAGCCAAATTCGATTATCCGGAGTCAATGCTAACGGCGTGAGTTTATGATGGATCAGAACCGGATGATTGTTGTTCAGTACGTGAAAGTCATATTGGATATACCAGTCTTTGCGGTTTTCGGGAGGTGTTGACTCGAAAAAAGAGAACCCGGCTTTGTTGATTTCAAGTAAAAGTGACAGCTCATCTTTCGGTACATAGTTAAGATAAAAACGGTAGTTGAGTTCGTAAACTTCGTCAGGCGTCAAATCACCAATTAATAAAGCGTTGGGCGACACATAAAGAAAGTTCTTTTTGAAATAATCGATAATATATACGCTTTGATAGGTAGCGCGTGAAAATGCCTCAGCCGTGCGAATGAAATCGTCAACTCGGCTGTAGTCAAGTTCTTCAGTATGTTCTATTCTGTTTTCCGGAATGAAGAATTTATCGACTGACTCCATAATACGTTTTATTTAGAGCATTTCGGGATTAAGTTCCTTGAAATTGTCAATTATCAAATCGGATTTTCCGGCAAGATTTTCGCGGGAGTTGGTTGTGGCGAGCGCTACAACTTTCGCACCCGACCGACGACCAGCCTCAAGTCCTTGAAGTGAGTCTTCAAACACGACGCAATCTTCGGGCTTGCAACCGAGTAGTTGGGCTGCTTTGAGATAACCTTCGGGGTCGGGCTTTGACTTACGGACCATTGTTCCGTTGATGATTGTGTCAAAACGAGACTTCATCCACGGAATTTGATTAAAGAGGTATTCCATTTTCTGGTCATCGCTGCTGGTTACGATAGCGATCTTCCATCCTGCAGCCTGAAGGCGGTCAAGAAACTCAACAACTCCGTCAAACACAGGATAAACAATGTTATCCTCAAAGTCGTGAACCATGCGAACGATGTCGTCTTGTATAGCTTTGTCAGGGAAATAGCGAGAAAGAATATCTTTAAGCGTCGTACCCTTGATGTCGTAGGCAAAAGTGGGTGAGGGGAGTTGATGTTTCAACCCAACCTGACGCCAGAATTCGGTATATAATGGTTCGGTGTCGATTAAGACACCATCGAGGTCAAAGAGGGCACCCCTAACGGGAGCAGATATGCTGTTGTTCATTGTTATTAATATTTAATGTTGCAAATTTCGTAAATCTTTGGCGATTAAGTGAACATTTTGAATTAAATTTGCATATTCTTTATATAAAGGAATGGAAAAAACGAAAGAAAATACATCACCGATGACGCTGGGTACGCGCTCAGTGGGGTCTCTTCTTGTCCAATATTCCATACCTGCAATTATTGCGAGTGTCGCCACTTCGTTGTATAACATCATTGACAGTATTTTCATTGGGCATGGTGTCGGACCAATGGCTATTGCCGGTTTGGCAATCACGTTCCCGCTGATGAACCTTGTGACAGCATTCGTTATGCTTGTTGCCGCCGGTGGCGCAGCCATCAGTTCAATCTTCTTGGGACAGCATAACTTAGACAAAGCGACCGATGTTATTAATAATGTGATGACAATGTCGCTGATTCATTCAGTGGTATTTGGCGGACTCACTTTGATATTTCTCGACCCGATACTCTACTTTTTCGGTGCGACTCCAGAAACAATACCCTATGCACGTGAATTCATGCGTATAATTCTATATGCGACACCAATATCATACGTCTTTATAGGACTTAATAACATTATGAGGGCGACCGGCTATCCACGCAAGGCGATGGTTTCGGCACTTCTATCGGTCGTTGTCAACTTGATTTTGGCTCCCATATTCATCTTTGTGCTAGATAAAGGTATTGCCGGAGCCGCAATGGCGACAGTCTGTGGTCAGACCGCAGCGTTCATTTGGGTGTTATCCCACTTTGTGTCAAAAAAGAGCTTTGTCCATTTTAAGCGTGATAACTCGTGGTTTAAGTGGTCGATAATGAGCAAGATATATGCTATCGGTATGTCGCCGTTCCTGATGAACATCTGCGCATGTGTTGTGGTGGTTTTCATCAACAAGGCATTGCTTGAAAGTGGTGGTACCGACGGTAACTTGGCAATCGGAGCATACGGTATTTTGAACCGTGTGACAATGTTCTTTGTAATGATAGTCTTTGGTGTTACTCAAGGTATGCAGCCTATTCTGGGATTTAACTATGGTGCCGGCAACTGGCAGCGTGTGACCAAAACGCTGAAGACAGGTATATTTATAGGTGTGGCAATCACTACAGTCGGTTGGATTCTGACTCAGACAATTCCATCGACTTTGAGCGGATTGTTTACATCGGATAAACAGTTGATTGACTTGGCAACATCAGGGTTCCACATCTATTTCTTGATTTATCCGTTGGTTGGATGCCAGATTGTTATACAAAACTTCTTCCAGTCAATCGGCAAACCTCAGTTGTCTATCTTCCTATCGCTTACCCGTCAATTATTGTTCCTCCTTCCATTCCTGCTTATCTTACCAAGGATGTATGGAATTCCCGGCGTATGGGCATCAATGGCAGGTAGCGACTTTATTGCATTTGTCATCGCCGTTATAACTGCAATCATCATGATGCGCCGATACGGCAAAAAATTTAAAAACCAATCATCCAATAATGGTACACCAGTTCGACAATCTGCGTCTTGAACCGGCAACAGCATTTGATCCGGTAAATCAAAAAATATATTTCAGTCAACAACTTGGCATTGACGCTAATAGAATAACAGCAGTTGTCCCATTCCGTCGTTCGATTGATGCGCGTCAAAAACGTGTTGTAGTCAATCTTTCGGCGAGAGTCTATGTAGATGAACAGCCACCTGTTGAACCATTAGATTTGCCAGAAGTTAAATATCAGGATGTGTCAGATGCTAAGCCTGTTATCATTGTAGGAGCCGGTCCTGCCGGACTCTTTGCAGCGTTACGTTTGATTGAGCTGGGACTGAAACCGATTGTGCTCGAACGTGGAAAGGATGTTGATGCTCGACGCAAGGATATGGCTCGCATTGCACGTGAAAATGTTGTTGACCCCGATTCAAACTATTGCTTTGGCGAGGGTGGGGCAGGTGCATATTCCGACGGCAAACTCTATACCCGCAGTAAAAAACGTGGCTCTGTCGATAAAATCCTGTCGGTATTCTATCGCCACGGTGCACAAGCCGACATTTTGGTAGATGCCCATCCTCATATCGGAACTGACCGACTACCTGTCGTGATAAAAAATATCCGTAATACAATTTTGAATTGTGGCGGTGAGGTTAGATTTGGTGCGAAAGTAACCGATTTGATTATGAAGGACGGTGCTGTTATTGGTGTTGAAACGACAGATGGCTCAATGTTTGAAGGACCAGTTATCCTTGCTACCGGACATTCAGCGCGCGATGTATATCACCTCTTGAAAGATAAAAATATCGAGATGCAACCCAAAGGAATAGCAGTTGGCGTGCGTCTCGAACATCCCCAGGCTCTAATCGACCGCATACAATATCATTCGCCCAAAGGTCGCGGAAAATATCTGCCGGCTGCCGAATACTCTATGTTGACGCGTGTTGACAACCGTGCCGTCTATTCGTTCTGTATGTGTCCCGGTGGATTTATCATCCCTGCTGCGAGTGGTGAAAATCAGTTGGTTGTCAATGGTATGTCTCCCTCAAATCGTGGTACAAAATGGTCAAACTCGGGTATGGTTGTAGAAATTTTACCCGAAGATATTGAGCCTGATAGTGATGATCCGCTGAAAATGATGAGGTTTCAAGAAGATATTGAAAAGCGATTCTATGATGATGCCGGTCAAACCCACAATGCTCCGGCTCAGCGTATGAATGACTTTGTGGAATCACGTCCCTCAACCGACCTTCCTCCAACCTCCTACGCTCCCGGCATCCATCCAGCACGCATCGACAAACTCCTTCCACCGTTCGTTGCAAAACGACTTCAAAAAGGATTTGTCGAGTTTGGTCGCAAACAACGAGGTTTCTTAACCAACGAAGCCGCTCTAATCGGTGCTGAAACGCGCACATCGTCTCCAGTCCGCATCCCTCGCGACAAAGAAACAATGATCCATGTCTCAACCCCCGGTTTATACCCCGTAGGCGAGGGCGCAGGCTATGCCGGAGGCATCGTCTCAGCCGCTATCGACGGCGAGCGCGCCGCCGAAGCAGTGGCACTTAATATAAACGCTTAATTTGTAATTGTTTATATTGATGGTTTGCAAAAATCCAAATATTTAGACTTAAATTTGGATAATATTGATACAACAAAAGCCTCCCAATCGGGAGGCTTTTGTTACGTTATGAGAGGGGTGTTTATTTTGCTGCTTCAGCTTCGGGAGCGATGAGTTTGTAACCTTTACCGTGGATGTTGATAATCTCGATAGAGGGGTCATCTTTGAGATGTTTACGAAGTTTGGTGATGTAAACATCCATTGAACGGGCGTTAAAGTAATTGTCGTCAATCCAGATGGTTTTGAGGGCAAAGTTACGCTCAAGAATCTCGTTGATGTGAGAGCAGAGAAGACTGAGAAGTTCAGACTCTTTGGTAGTGAGTTTGGTTACACGATCGCCAATCATTAACACCTGTTTCTGGGTGTCAAATGTGAACTTACCAATCTTATAAGTAGTGATTTCTTTGCCTTTTTTGCCTCTTACACGGCGAAGGATTGCTTCGATACGGAATACCAACTCTTCGATTGAGAAAGGTTTGGTGATATAGTCATCGGCGCCGATTTTGAAGCCTTCAAGAATATCTTCTTTCAATGCTTTAGCAGTCAAGAAGATGATAGGTACTTCGCTGTTGACGGTGCGAATTTCTTGTGCGAGAGTGAAGCCATCTTTTTTTGGCATCATCACGTCAAGAAGACAAATGTCATATTTCCCCTTGACAAATGCTTTGTAGCCGCTTTCGCCATCAGCAAAAAGGTCAGCGTTGAAGCCTTTGGCTTGGAGATATTCTCTGAGGAGCATGCCAAGATATTCATCATCTTCGCATAGCAGAATACGAACGCGTTCTTCCATAATAGTCTCAGTTTTTTGTTATTGGTAATGTTATTATAAATTTTGTTCCTTGATTAATTTCGCTCTCAACCTTGATTTCACCCTTGAAGGCGTGAATCATTTTTTCAACGTAGGCGAGTCCCAGACCAAAGCCTTTGACATCGTGACGGTTACCGGTTGAAACACGATAAAATTTTTCAAATATTCGTTTGACATCTTCTTTCTTGATGCCGATACCGTTGTCCGATACTACAATTTCGAGTCGGTTTCCCGAAATGTCGCGGGTAGTAACATTTAATTGAAGAGGTCGGTCTTCCTGGCGATATTTAACGGCATTGTCAAGAAGATTGAATATTACATTTGTAAAGTGCATCTCATCAACCATGATTGTCGAATCGGTTGCATTAAGTGATGCGGTTAGATTTCCTCCATAACGTTCAACCTTGAGCTTAAATGTCTTTGTAATGTTCTCAATAGCCTGGTTTGCATCGACATCTTGAAGACGGAGCGAAGTTTTGTGTCGGTCAAACATTGACATTTGAAGCACTTTCTCAACCTGGAAACGGAGTCGTTTTGTCTCGTCCATTATGACAGTTGAGATATGTTGAAGCATATTTGGCGATTTCCTGACACTGTCATCATTCAACATCTGAGCAGCTAATGAGATAGACGAAATCGGGGTCTTAAACTCGTGGGTCATGTTGTTGATAAAGTCGTTTTTCATCTCGGTTAATTTCTTTTGACGGAATGCTATAACGATTGTATAGACAAATGTGCAGAACAAAATAAACGTAAAGATGAATGTCGGAATTATCAGTTTGATTGACGACAGCAAGAATTTCTGCTTGTCGGGGAAATATACCTTTAAATAATTAATACGGGGCGACGGGTCGTTAGGGAAGAGCGTTTGCACAAACATATTGTTGTCGCCGCGCAAAAGGGTTGTAAACCCGTTGGTCGTATAAACATTACGTCCGTTTTTATTGACGATTGCAAACTCAAACGGCAGGTCGATACCGTTATTCTCAAATTCATTTTTAAGATAACGGCGCACGGTTGACGAGTCGGCACGCTCTTCAATCGGGCGGTTTGACGATTGAGTCATGATGCTCAGAATCAACTGGTCGGCAAGCCCTTTATGGTAGAGATACTGACCTTTCAACACTTCTTGCATCGACTTGTAGTGGTCGAGTACACCGTTTGACGGAGTTTGCAAACGTACGATATTCTCGGCGTCACCCTTGATTTGTAAGTCGGTCTCAATACCGCTTTTGGTTGTAAAGCGAAGTGTAACTCCATCAACCTGTGGGGGAGTGCCGGCATATTCGGCATATGTTGTTCCAACCTGTAGCTTGACAAGCTCTTTTTCAAGATAGTGGCTGGTTTCATCTTTTACGAGCATCTGTGTAACAGAATAAAGGCTACGTTTGACGCTCTCGGCAAACTGGTCGTCACGCATCTTGATCATGTTTTCCATATACATGATCTGCATGTAGAGCAAGCCTGCAAAGGTCAATGCCATTATCACTGTCAGCAACCAAATGGTCGATTTCTTCATATACTCGTTATCGCTTTAGCGAAGTTTAATTTTAATAAAAATTTATATATGTTATATTAACAATTAAAATTCTCGAATAGTTGACTTTTGTTTAGAGTTTTAATCGCTTGTTTTAACAATTCGCGTCAAAATTAACATAAAAATGTGAATTATGCAAATTTTTGGCACTAATTCGTTTAATGTTAGTTCTCATCTTCGTTTTCTGTACCTGTAGCCGGCAATGTTTTATGAAGCAATAAGAAGCCTCCGATTCCGGCAATGAGCGAGCCGACAACAATACCCAGTTTAGCCATATCGAGCAGGTGAGCGTCGGTAGAACTGTCAAACGACAGGTTGGCGATGAACAGTGAAACGGTAAATCCGATACCACCGAGCACGGCGATTGACGCAATCATCTTCCAGTTAGAGCGTTCGGGCATCGGAGCAAGTTTTAGTTTTACACTTAGGAATGAGAATAGGAATATACCCAGGAACTTGCCAAGCACGAGGGCCAAGATGATTGTAAGAGAGAGTCCTGCAAAGATTGATGCGGGCTGTATGTTAAGCAGGTAGATTCCGGCGTTGGCAAATGCAAACAATGGAACTATAAGGTAGTTGACCACCGGATGCAGCGAGTCTTCCATGTCTTGAAGCGGAGAGATAACTTTATCTGAAGCCGACTCGATTTCTTTGAGGTGGTCCATCTGCTCGTGAGTGAGGATTGTGCGGGCATGGAGTGTTTCGTCATCCTCCTGTCTGAAATGTCCGATCTCGCGTCTTATTATTTTAATGTATTTAACCGGCGCGTACACCGGTATGGCAGGAACACAGAATGCTACCAATACGCCGGCGATTGTCGGGTGAATTCCCGAGTTGAGGAACAGGAACCAAACCACACCTCCGATGAGGAAATAGAACATTTTTGATTGTACACCAAATCTGCCACCCAAATAAAGCACGAGTAACAACACAAGTGCATAAACAAGGAACATCGCCTCGATATGACCCGAGTAGAATGCTGCGATTACGATGATGCCACCGATATCATCCACTACGGCGAGTGTTGTGAGGAATATCTTTAATGAGATAGGCACACGGCTGCCGAGCATTCCGAGAATACCGAGCGAAAATGCTATGTCAGTTGCCATCGGGATTGCAGCTCCGTCAATATAATCGCTTCCGTGTCCCATCGCAAAGAATATTAACACCGGAACAGCCATGCCTCCGATTGCCGCAATGATAGGTAACAGAGCCTGACGGATAGATGCTAACTCTCCGACGAGTACTTCTCGTTTTATCTCAAGACCAATCGTGAAAAAGAATATCGCCATCAACGCATCATTGATAAACTGCAAAACAGTCATCGGGTGTCCGTCGTGGCTGAAAATGTTAAAGTCGCCAATCTGGAGTCTTATTTCCTGATTCCAAAAATCAAAATACAGGTTATTCAATCCGGGAATATTGGCAACGATCAGAGCGAGAACTGTCGCAACAATCAATACGTTACCACCCGACGCGTAATGACGCAGGGTTTGACGTGCTGAATAAAATACACGGTGAATTCCGTGCTGACCTTCATTAAGATCTTTTTCGTGACTAATTGTTTGAGACATAATGAGTGTGAATTTTGGGTTACAATTACATTAATTTTAACAAATCAATAACACTATTTGTTTCCGTGTTTTAATAAAAATATCGACATCTCGTCAAAAAAATACTCTCTAATGTTTTGCCAATTAAAGAATTATCCGTAAATTTGCACGCCATTACGATAGGATGCCTTACCAGCATTCGCTCTAAAGCTTTGATAATAAAAAAATTACACAAATACAAAAATGAAAAAAGATATCCATCCTTCAAATTATCGCGAAGTGGTTTTCAAAGATATGTCTAACGACGAAATCTTCATCACTCGCTCAACTGTAGCTGCCAAGGAAACTATCGAAGTTGATGGCGTTACTTATCCTCTCGTAAAACTCGAAATCACCAGCTCATCTCACCCCTTCTTCACCGGTAAACAGAAACTCGTTGACACTGCAGGTCGTGTTGATAAGTTCATGAGCCGCTACGGTGATCGTCGTAAAAAATAATTTTGAGACTAACTTGTTAGCTATAAACCCCGCGATTCTTTGAGTCGCGGGATTTTTTTACCCATCAGACATATTAGATTGGTTCTATTAGTAAAAATACGAGAGGCGATGCCGTTCGGCATCGCCTCTCGTCAATCATTTATGAGAAGTTGCTTTGTTATCAATCATCAAGACCTACTGCGTAATAGACTTTGCGTTTGGGGTTTTCGGGGTAAACGCCGGTGATAAACATCACTTTGTCATAGCCTGATGTGTCAGACATTATCGCACGATAAATCTTTTTGACATCATCTTCGGTTGATACGCGTGAGTTGTTGATATCAAGAATGATGAATCCGAATTTGATACCGGCATCCTTAAATTTTCCCTTAGAAACTTCCATAACTGAAACACCGTTGGATAATTCAAGTTTCTTGAGCATGTCTTTGTTAACTGCTTTGAGTGAACATCCGAGTTCGGTAAAGTCGCCGGCACGTGTAATTGATGTGTTACCTGCCGAGTTGCGGAAGGTTACGGTTGTGTTGCCACGTTTATTGTCACGATAATATGTGATTTCAACCTTGTCGCCGGGGCGATGTTTGGCAATCTCTTCCTGAAGCTGAGCGGTGTTGCCGGTGGGTGCTCCTGCGATTGCGGTGATAACATCACCTTCTTTAATACCGGCTTCAAATGCCGCACTTCTGTCTTCAACTTTGCCGACATAGATACCTGAATTGACAGCGGTCACACCCTTTTCTTTTGCAAGTTCGGGAGTAAGTTCGGCAAATCCGATTCCGAGGAATGCACGCTGAGCGGTTCCATATTGTTTAAGGTCGGTCACGATTTTCTTAACAATAGATGTGGGAATTGCAAAAGAATATCCGGCAAAGTTACCTGTGTGAGAATAGATTGCCGCATTTATACCTACCAGTTCGCCACGAAGGTTCACGAGCGCACCACCTGAGTTACCCGGATTGACAGCCGCATCGGTCTGGATAAACGATTCGATTCCGTTTGATGCGCCGTGGGTCAATGCCGAAACGTTACGAGCTTTTGCGCTGACAATTCCTTTTGTAACTGTTGATGTGAAACCAAACGGGTTGCCGACTGCAAGTACCCATTCGCCAACACGAATATCCTCAGAGTTGCCCATCGGGATAACGTGAAGGTCGTCAGCCTCAATTTTGATAAGTGCAAGGTCGGTGGTTGGGTCTGAGCCGATAACTTTCGCAGTGAAGTTGCGGTTGTCGTTGAGCGTTACGTCAAGACGCTCCGCACCGTCAATAACGTGGTGGTTGGTCACGATATAACCGTCTTTACTCAATATTACACCCGACCCGAGTCCGAGCTGACGTTCGCGGGGTTGTTCGGGTTGCTGTTGGCGGCGTTGGCGATTGCCGTTGCCCCCAAAGAAAAATTCAAAGAACGGGTCAGAGAACGCTTCGTTACCGTTCTGTGAATATCCGCGTGGAGTTGCATAGCTTTTGATGCTGACAACACCATTGACGGTCGATTCTGCCGCATTGACAAAATCGGTGGGTTCTTCGGGCATTGATGCCGCTACAGTATATAATGAGCCTGAATTGCTTTTTTCTGTCAGCAAAGGTACTCCCGATTTAGGGGTAGATGAGCCAACAGCAAAAATAGTAGCCAACGACGATGATATTGCAACGCCGGCGGCGATGAGTGATATTTTCAGATTGTTGTTCATACTTGTTTAATTGTTAAATCAATGAATTGTTAAGTTAAATTTCCGCTTAAATTGGTTGGTTTTTAACATTTGACGCAAAAATAATACTTTGGTTTAATACTCACAATAGATTATGCCGCAAATTAAATTTAATTAAAGATTGAGGTATATC
>JAIDRE010000023.1 GCA_029061925.1 Muribaculaceae bacterium
AATTGAACTCGGGACCTCCGGGTTATGAATCCGACGCTCTAACCAACTGAGCTATCCCGCCATCATATTTACACATATGGGCTACCCCTTTTTGCGAGTGCAAAGTTATGAATTATTTTCTTGACTGCAAAGAAATTTAACAAAAAATTTAATTGCAACATTATTTTTGGGGCGAATTGATGATTTTTTCAATTGCCGCAACATCTTCCTGCAACTGCTTTTCAAAGGGCAAACGTTCCTCAATCTGTTTGATTGCATAAAGAACGGTTGAATGAGAACGTGACAAACGTGTACCGATTGTTACCGATTGCATTTTTGCATGCTTCTTGGCAAGGAACATCACCATTTGACGTGCATCTGATATTTCGCGTTTGCGATTTTTAGTATAAATTGCATCCGGGTCAATGTTATAGTAGCTGCTAACGCTCTGAGTAACCATCTCAAAGTTGATTTGAGGAGTAGTAGATGCGTTCATTCTTATAGCATTGTTTATCACGTTGCGAGCCAAATCAATAGTAATATCCACGTTAAGGATAGCAGCGTGAGTTACAATCGAAAGCATTACGCCTTCAATTTCACGGATACTATTGGTTACATTTTCAGCGATATAATCAATAATTTCATTTGAAAGATTCAGACCTTCAGTCTGAGCTTTCTGTATCAACACCTCACGACGCAACTCAAAATCGGGACGTTCAAGTTTAACTGTCATACCCCATTTAAAACGGGTCATCATACGCTCTGACAAGCCATTCATCTGTGATGGCGGGCAATCACTTGACATGATAATCTGCTTGTTATTAAGATGCAAATGATTGAAGATATGGAAAAATGCGTTCTGAGTCTTATCTTTTCCGATGAGATCTTGTATATCGTCAATAATGAGAGTATCTATGCTTTGATAAAAATAGATAAAGTCATTAATTCTACCTTTAAGAGACGCTGCGGTAAACTGGCTTTCAAACAAACGGGCAGTTACATAAAGCACGCGATGCAATGGCTGGCGTTCTTTAATGCGAATACCGATAGCATGCATGAGGTGTGTTTTACCCGAACCGGAAGGTCCTATTATAAATAATGGATTAAATGTCTTAACTCTTGGATCATCTCCAATTGTCATACCGATAGCACGTGCAACTTTGTTACACATACTTCCACAATAGTTCTCAAAAGTGTATTTAGGATTTAATTGTGAGTCAATTTCAGGTACAGACTCAACATTAAATGGATTTGCAGCGGGTAACCCGGGCTTAATAGCAGGTGAAGGATTCTCACTTCTTACATTAACCGATTCGAGAGCATCGTTAACGACCTTATAACTATATTCAAGTTTTACATTCGGACCATAAACACGATGCAAAACCGGACCAAGAATTCTAATATATCTTTCGTCAATGTGTTCTGCAAAATAAGACGAAGGTACAGAAATAGTTAGTCTGTCATCAACGAAACTTACAGGAAAAATCGGTTCAAACCAACATTTGAACTGTTCTTCCGGTATAACATCCTTGATGATTGAGAGACATTCGTCCCACTTCTGTTTATTAATATCGTTAGTCATTTTTTGATAATAGATTGCTTATTTTGCACTACAAAATTCCGACATTTTTTTTATAAAAACAAGTGCATTTTTTTTTGGAAATTAGAAAATAATTGCAAGTATACGATATTTCAGTGCCTTAAAGTAAAACTTCAGAACAGGCTCAACCAAACCTTTAAAGTCGTTTCATAACTGTCTATTTTACAAACATTTCCAATATCGATTTAACACAACATTTTTTTTATTTATAAT
>JAIDRE010000024.1 GCA_029061925.1 Muribaculaceae bacterium
GTAATGGATGACCTTATCAAGTTTGTTCCTGAAAAATATAAGACAACCTATCGTCTTTGGCTTGAAAATATTCAGGATTGGTGCATCAGCCGCCAGTTGTGGTGGGGGCATCGTATTCCCGCATATTTCTACGGACCGGTTGAAGATGACACCTTTGTTGTTGCCGAAACTCCCGAAGAAGCTCTTGAAAAAGCACGCAAAGCATCAGGCAATCAGTCAATGCAGATGAGCGACTTACGTCAGGATGAAGGTGCGCTCGACACGTGGTTCTCATCTTGGTTGTGGCCTATCACCCTTTTTGACGGCATCAATAATCCCGGCAACGAGGAAATCAAATACTACTATCCGACTGCTACTCTCGTAACCGGACCCGATATCATCTTCTTCTGGGTAGCCCGTATGATTATGGCAGGTTATGAATATATCGGTGACAAACCGTTTAAAAACGTATATTTCACCGGTATCGTACGCGACAAAATCGGTCGTAAGATGTCAAAACAGCTTGGCAATTCTCCCGACCCGATTGACCTTATTGACACATACGGTGCCGACGGTGTCCGCATGGGCATGATGCTCTCAGCCCCTGCCGGTAATGACATCATGTTTGATGAAAAACTTTGTGAGCAGGGTCGTAATTTCTGTAATAAGATTTGGAATGCGTTCCGTCTTGTCAAAGGCTGGGAAGTTGATGCCAATGCCGCTCAACCCGAGACCTCGGCAATCGCTGTAAAATGGTTTGAATCAAAACTTGCTATCGCTCTTGCTGAAACAAACGACCTCTTTGAGAAATTCCGCATCAACGAAGCACTTCTCGTTGTCTATCGTCTTTTCTGGGACGAATTCTCGTCATGGTATCTCGAAATGGTAAAACCTGCCTATGGTAGCCCTATCGACAAGAAAACCTACGATGCTACAATCAGCTTCTTCGATGCGCTTCTGCGTATGCTTCATCCCTTCATGCCGTTCATCACCGAGGAACTTTGGCAGCACATCGCCGACCGCAAAGATGGCGAATCAATTATGTATGCTCCGATGCCCGAATCAAAAACTCCCGATATGACAATTATCGGTGACATTGATTTTGCAAAAGAGATCATCACCGGAATCCGTGCCGTTCGTGCATCAAAAAATATTTCGCCCAAAGAACAGCTCAAACTTGAGGTTATCAACGCTCCCGTTCCTGCAATGGATGCAGTTATCAAGAAACTTGGTAATGTCTCAGAAACCGTTAGTGTTACCGAAAAAGATCCGGCAGCTGCTTCATTTATGGTTGGCACAACTGAATTTGAAATTCCGTTGATGAACAACATCGATGTAGAGGGCGAAATAGCCCGTCTCACCAAAGACCTCGAATATCAGGAAGGATTCCTTGCCTCGGTAATGAAAAAGCTCTCTAACGAACGTTTTGTCAACAATGCACCTGCTCAGGTCATTGAAACCGAACGTCGCAAACAAGCCGACGCAGAGACCAAAATCAAAGCCCTCAAAGAATCCCTCGCTGCCCTCAAAAAGTAATGTGATTACATGCCTCCGGCATGTAACGATCCTTTTATGAGTTCATCCTCTTCGAGGATGCAATTGAAGATGTATCATCCCTTTCTCAGCCAAGGCTCTTCGAGCCATGACTGAGTTAACGAAATTCTTCATCTTCGATGAAGTTGCCCGGCTAATTATATCAATATCTGTAGGGATGCTCCCCGGAGCATCCGCCATCCTATGAACGAGAGCGTTGGTCGAAGACCAACAACCCCATATAACTCAGTCATGGCTTGTCAGAGCCTTGGCTGAGAAAGCAGGAACCCGCACCCATCGCATCGTCGACGACGATGAACCCAACGTATGAGTAATAAAAAAGTCATGACAGATTTCTCTGCCATGACTTTTTTATGTTGATTTCAATTTATGGTTAATTCAACGAAACTAATGTTGAGAATTTATATACCGGGGCATTGTCATTGGTAACGGCATTGCCGGTCATCAAGTCGAAAGCGATTTTGACCTTGTGGCTATCGGCAGGATTAATGCCTGAATAAATCATTTTGCCGTCGGCATATTCTGACTCCTTGCAATATGACGGAATCTCTTCATTAAACTTGACGAAGCCGGTTTCAAGTGTTTTGATATCAATCCACCAAGCTCCAACGTTTTCGTCAATTGTAGTTACAACCCAATAGCGATTGTTGTAGTTTGCCGTCTTGTCAAATTTTATCAAATCCGGTGTTTCGGTAACCCATTTCCATGTCTTGGTTTCAGGGTTAAGGGCGGTAATCCAATACTTACTTTTACTACCAGTATATCCCGAAGTTAGGATATATTCATCAGTTGTCATTACCGATTCAAGCTCATATCCTTTATCGCTACCGATATCATTTTTGATATTAATAGTTTCAGAATCATCGATTTTCGCGCTACCTGGAGTGTCACCGATCGAAATCTTATTGCAAATTCCTAACTCAACAAATGGATAGTTTGAAAGTGAAGTTCTATCATCATTCAACTCAAGTCTTGGTCTTAACCCACAAACTGAATAGAATTGTCCGCGAAAATCTACAATACATGGGGCGGTGTTGATATCCTCGACTTCAAGTCCTTCAACAATATCACTATAATCCATTGTAATGGGATAGTCTTCTTCGTCCCATTTAACTTCCTGAAATCCGGAGTTTTGCCATGCAAAAGTACCACGCCACCAATATGAACTGGGACTGTTCACCGGACCAAAAATTACACCTTTAGAATCCACGGCAAAAGGTGCTTGGATTTCTACATTAGCAGTAACTTGCTCTACGGTTGCCGGCTCAGTTTTTAAATTCAGTTTGTAGATTTCTTTAGTATTATAATAAGTCCCATTAACATAATTCAATGTACCGTAATACAATGTACCGTCATCAGCTTGGTAAAATGACCTTTCCTTGGTGTAGCCATAAAACTTGACTCCGGTATCATCGTAATCAAGGCTCCACATTTTGCCGTCTGATTTTCTAACCAAAATTTCTCTTGGCAAGCCCCAAATATATCCACCTTTCTTATCAACAAAATTGCAGTGGCTAAAGAAAAGATAATCGGTACCGGCATTATATATATCGGCACTTTTCATCTTAACTTCGTCTTGATGTTGAGTTTGATTGCCATATTCATCTTCTGTAAAATATACAGCAACGGCAGAGATATTACCATTAGCGTCGATTTTATAAAGCCCGGATGAAAGTGCCTCACCGCGGGAAGTAACACTTTCATCAATAAATCCGACAGATTTTGCTCCGGCAATATCCATCATTGACGGTCTCATCTTGTCGTAGTCTGGACCAGAATCTTTGTCACAACTTTGCAAGGCTACCATTCCTATGATAATAGCCATGCATTTAAAAAATTTTTTGACCATTTTGAATCTTTTAAATTTTTTAATTAATTATTTCTTCTGTTTTACTGATTATTTCTTTTGTCAAGAGTTCCTCATTTTTGTCCATTTCCGCTTTATCCGCGCCTTTTTTAAGAGTAAACCAGAACAAGGTTTTTCCTTCTACAAGATCTTCAAATACTTCATTGTAATGACAACCTTTGGTTACGGCCATCACAAGTACATCACAATCCCATTTTTTTGCAAGTTCGATTGCGGCAATAAGATAGCTCTTATCATCTCCTGCCGAATAAATTGCAATTTTCGAGCCATTCAACGATAAGACAGATTCGATGTCTCCAAAACCATTGATTAATTCCAGATAGTCGGTAGTAGCACCTAAATCTTTCAAATACATGTACAAGCTACAGCAAGCTGTACTTTTCCCGGAGTTCTTTTCTCCATAAACTGATAATATTGTCATAAATTTCTTTTGCCTCGGTCTTCCCCTCGTTGGCGTTTTTTTAAACGAAAAAAGCGTAGGAATCTGTATCTGTTACCGTCCTACTGCTTGAGGCTTCTCGCATTGCCCATTAGATGTCGGACGGCAACTGCAGAGACCCACGCCAGTATATGCAATCAACACATCTGACAACATCTCTCGCGAGACATAAGCCAAATGCATAATATTACATTACCACGGGCATCTACCGTTGCTCAATCCTTGACATCTAATTGAAAAGTTTGCGAGAAATTTCAAGCAGTCAAGAATCAGCGCGGATAAACGCTTTTTATATATACACCCCGTCCCACTTACCCCCGACCGGGAGTCGGTTCAAAAGAACCTTTCCCCAACTGGCGTGAGCAATAAAACGGTCTGCAATGCAAAATTACAAAAATTTTTTCTAATTGTTTAAAAAAGGTGTGTTTTAAAATAAAGATTTAACGTACGTCCAATGTTTTATTGTGTAGTTCAACATCTTCGACGTTGGCACATAAGATATGACATTATACTCTCAGCCAAGGCTCTTCGAGCCATGACTGAGTTAACGATAATTCTTCATCTTCGATGAAGTTGCCCGGCTAATTATATCAATATCTGTAGGGATGCTCCCCGGAGCATCCGTTTCTATATGGTTAAGAGTTTGTCGAAGACGATGAACTCTTGCAAAAATGAGTCGATGAAACAGATAATGAGTGTTACTTTATTAATCTGTTTATTTACAGTGAAATAAAAAGGGGAGAGTGACATTATTGTCACTCATCCCCAAATTTAGAGAGTTGAAACTATCGTTTAATATTTCTGATAATGGACGTTTTCGGGATTCCATTTGTCTTTTGGAGCAGGGTTATCAGCGGGATGACCAAGTGTGATAAGACTCAGGGGAGTTACCGCCCCGGGGATAGAAAGAACTCTTTTTACACCGGGGATTACGTTTGGATTGGGATAGACTCCGCACCAAACAGCTCCGAGACCGTATGCGTGAGCGGCAAGCAAAATATTTTCAGTTGCAGCAGAGCAGTCCTGAATCCAGTAATCGCGACCAAATCCGTCGAGTGCTTTCTCCATTTCGCCACATACAACGATAGCGGCTGACGCAGTTGCCAAATTTGAATAGGGGTGAACATTCATCAGTGAATCAAGCACTTCACGTTCAGTTACAACGATAAACGACCAAGGCTGTTTGTTCACAGCTGTCGGAGCCGCCATACCTGCCTTGACGAGCGATGTTAGCGTATCGGCGCCAATAGGTTGATTGGTAAATTTACGGATGCTTGTGCGGGTCATGATGTTGTCGATGACAGCTGCAGTGTTGTTCGACTCATTGTTGTTGTCCGATGCCTTTTCGCTGCAAGCAGTAGAAAGAAGAAGCATCGAAATCAAAGTTGTAAAAAGAATCTTTTTCATTTTTTGTTTAATTTATAAATTGAATACTATTTATAAGAAAAGAGTCATATATGTTGGTAGATAGATTGTGTTCCCTTCTTTGCGCAAATCCTTGGTATAGATAAGGTATCTTTTATTTATACGAGAGGAAAATCTTTCGCAAAACAGGTCAAGTGACTTGTGGGTTTTATATCCAGAAGACTTTACCTCTATTGGATCTATCTTTGTGCCATTAGAAAGTAGAAAGTCAATTTCATATAGATGGTTGCTCGTTTCTGATGACCATGTATAATAATAAAGTTCATTTCCATTTGCCTTTAACATTTGGGCAACTACATTCTCATAAACATAGCCAAGATCTGCACTAAGTTTATCAGACAGCAGCTTTTCGTATATTATGTTTTCTGTAAAATTCTTATCCCAGAATGCAAGAGTAATGAACAAGCCGGTGTCACATAGATACATCTTGAATCTATCAGTCGATCGATGTAGTGCCATACCGACATTCGGGTCATTAGCATGATAGGCGATATTAACCACCATTGAATCTTGCATATCATATATTTGTTCTCTCAGTCTATTAAGTCGTCCTCCATCGGTAGCTGAAGTAACTTGATATCTGATATAATTATTTGCCAATTGAGATGGAATAGCCATAAACATTTTGGATGTATTGCCCGTCGGGTCAATTTTGATAAAATCTTGTTCATACAGCTTGATTATGGAGCGTTTTACTGTGTCAACTTTCTCCATATTATTTGTTTCAAGATATGTTTTTACAGCCTGTGGCATTCCACCGATAAGCATATATAACCGAAACCGTTTCATTTCATTTCGATTGCCGGAATCTCCCAGTCCTTTACAAGTCTCAAAAAACTTATGAAGCATGGGTATAGCTACATTATTACCAATTGCCCAATTAAATTCTTCATAATCCATTGGAAAAAGGCATAAGTCATATTCTTCACTTGGTATTAAAATATCTTTTACATTCTGACGGATTGAAATAAGAGAGCCCGTTTCTATATAGTCATAACGACCATCTTCAACCAAATATTTAATTGATTGGCGTGCTTTTGGACAATTCTGAACTTCATCAAAAATAATTACGGATTTTCTTTCATACAATTCTACTCCAAATATCATTTGCAATCGCATAAAGAGATAGTCAAGATTTGATATATCATCAAACAGATCCCGAACTTCTTGTTTACAGCTTGTGAAGTCGATGGCTATATATGACTTATATTCCTTATTAGCGAAGTCTCGTGCAAGCGTTGATTTACCGACTCGTCTCGCCCCTTTTATGAGTAGCGCCGTTTGTCCGCCTGACTCACGCTTCCATTGAAGCATATTGTTATATAGTTTTCTCTTGAAAATCATATCTTTACATAATTTATTTAGGTGCAAAGATAGTAAATTTGTCCCTCTCCCCCAAATTTTTTAGGTCGATTTTGTCCCTCTCCCCCAAATTTTTTAGGTCGATTTTGTCATTTTCCCCCAAATTTAAGCTGGTATAGTCTAACGATGAAAATCGAGTGTTAAGTTGAGCATTAGGACTGACGACCCGGAATAGGGATGGGAATATGACACGTCAACATTGAAGCCTTTGACTTTCAGACCTGCGCCGACAGCGAAGCCTGACAAAAAATTGCGGTCATAACCCGACATATCGGTATAAGTTTTATAGTTGTAGCCAACGGCGATATGGAATTTGTCAGACGGGATTATGTCAGCACCAAAAACGAGATGTCTCATCAGATTGGAGCCGAAGTTATCAACAACTTTTGGGTGACTGTTAATAGTTCCATCGCCTTGATTTATATAAGGTAAATGCCATTTCGTTAGATTAAAGGCTGTAACCGAGAATCTGACAGGAAATTGGGCAAACGATTGAGACCAGCCCAAACGGAAATCAACCGGCAGGCGATTATATTCACTTTCAAAACGTTTTACTTGACCGCCAAGATTCGATATAACTGCCGATAGCGATAGGTCACGATCAATATCGTAGTAGTTTACACCGATATCAACCCCCAAAGCCATAGCCCAATATTCATCATACGAGCTGTAAATAGTTTTCAAAAGAAATCCGCCTCTGATTGTTTCGGAAAATTCACGGGTATAGCCTCCTGAAAACACGAAATCAGATGGTGAGACCGTTCCGAGAGCAACGCCGTTTTCATCATAACTGTCAATCTTACCGTAATTTAGGAAACGGACAGAAGCTTGCCAAGCTCCGATAAGTCCTGAACAATGAGTGTAAATAACTTCGCCGAAATTAATGCTGTTAAGATAGTGCATATAGCTCAATCCCAATTGGTTACTCATCTCACTGCCAAGTAATCCCGGATTTTGGTCAACAGTCATTATATTATCTTCGACCGTCGAGATATTCACGCTACCAAGCGAATGAATATGGCTCGAAGCCGACAAGTTGAGAAACGAATAATGAGACTCGTCCCCGTATGACTTGTTGACTGTCACAGCCATTAGTAGGGCAGTGGTAATGAGAAACTTGCGGCTCATCTATATCTTGATTTCGGTAAAAGTCATGTTAAGCGCATTTACCAATAACATTCGTCGATCAAGCGTTTCCCCGGCTTTTGTAATTATTTTAATTACTTCTGTTGCCTGAATTGAGCCGATAATTCCGGGTAGAGGTCCAAGTACACCGCCCAGATTGCATGGTGTATAACCATCGGCGGGTGTGGCGTCAGGAAAAATGTCCCTATATTGGCTTTTTCCGGGCAATAGTGTCATTACCTGACCGTCAAAACCGCTGACTCCGCCCAAAACACATGGTTTTCCACATTCATTTGCAATGTCGGTCACCATGTATTTGGTTGAAGGATTGTCAGAGCCTTCAACTATAACATCATAGTTTTTGAATATCTCAGGAGCCTTCTCGGCTCGCAACAAACCTTCATGCGGCTCAACAATTATTTCGCTATTTATTGATGATAAACGCCGTGACAATACATTAACCTTTGATTTGCCAATATCATCAATTGTAAAACCAAGTTGGCGTTGAAGGTTTGAAATATCTATTGTATCAAAATCACATATTCCGATATGTCCGACTCCCGAACCCGCCAGATACATTGCCACTATTGACCCGAGAGCTCCTGCACCTACAATCAAGACCGACGATTGCATAAGCATAATTTGCCCACTCTGTCCGATTTCAGGAAGTAGCAGGTTACGGCTATATCGGCGACGATTGTCACCGGAAAGTGATATATTGTCTGAAGTCATATTATTCAGTCAAATACAGAGTCCCAGTCTTTCCAAACGACATCATAGCCATTTGCCCGAATATCATCAGCAACCTGAACCGGTGTTCGCCCGTCGGTTACTTCAAATTGTTCGAGCGCACCTTGGTTAAGAGCATATCCTCCCGGTTCGGTGCGACTTCCGGCACTCATTGATGTAACGCCCAAAGATAGCATATTATTTCGAAATAATTCACTTTCTCGTGTAGAAAATGAAATATCGGCATCATGGTCAAAGATACGGAATGCAAATGTCAGCTGAGCAAGCTCGCGGTCACTCATTACCACGTTGGGATTAAAACCACTCTCTGACGGGCACATTCTCGGGAAATTCACACTATATCGGGTTCGCCAATATTTTTTCTGAAGGTAACGCAGATGTCGCGCAAGCATAGTCATGTCGGTTCGCCAGTCTTCAAGCCCGATGAGTACACCCATCCCAATCTTATGAACACCTGCCGCACCCATACGGTCATATCCGTTCAGTCGCCAGTCATAGACCGATTTCATTCCGCGCGGATGATAGTTTTTATATGTTTCACGGCGATAAGTTTCCTGAAAACAAACCACTCCGTTGAGTCCTGCCTTTACAAGGCGGATATATTGTTCGGTTTTCAAAGGCTGAACTTCGATTGTCAGGTTGTTAAAATATTGACGACAAACATTCAGTACATTCTCAAAATACTCTGTGCCACACAATGAAGGAAATTCACCGCTGACAATCAGCAGATTATCAAATGGGGCAAGTTCCTTTATTGCACGGCACTCCGCATCGACCTGTTCCATCGTAAGTACAGTACGCTCAAATTTATTGGCATGATTGAACCCGCAATAGACACAAGCATTTGAACAGGCATTGGAAACATACATTGGAATATACATTGAAATTGTATTTCCAAAACGCTCTCGTGTGAAATGTCGGCTAAGCTGTGCCATTTCTTCTATAAACCCGGCTCCGGCAGGAGATATCAACACCATAAAGTCCTCAGGTTCAAGGCGCCGTATATTTAGTCTTGCCTTTGACAAGACTCTTCTGACGTCATCTTCGGTCGTTGACATTATTTGATCGGTAGTCTCGTCCCAGTTCCACCGGTCGATAATATCGGCAAAACCATGTCCCCATGGCGATTTGTTTAATCCTTGCATTTTGATTCGATATTTTGAGAAATTCTCATTGCACAGAAATTTGGTCCGCACATTGTGCAGAAACGGTCATCGGCATCGGGCGCGTTACGTCGGGATTCCATGTAAAAGCGGCGAGCCTTTTCAGGGTCGAGCGACAAATTGAACTGATCTTTCCATCTGAATTCATATCGGGCTTTGCTTAACGCATCATCGCGAATTGTCGCTCCCGGAAATCCTTTTGCAATATCGGCTGCATGAGCCGCTATCTTGTAGGCAATCACACCTTCGCGAACATCTTCAAGATTGGGTAATGACAAATGTTCCTTTGGGGTGACATAACATATCATCGCTGTACCCAGTGTTGCGATATTAGCCGCACCGATAGCCGATGTGATATGGTCATAACCCGGTGCAATATCGGTTGTTATAGGTCCAAGAGTATAGAATGGTGCTTCATGACACGACTTTAACTGACGTTCCATGTTAACGGCAATCTTATTCATCGGAACGTGTCCCGGTCCTTCGATAAGCACCTGAACATCATGAGCCCACGCCTTTTCAGTTAATTCGCCGAGAACATCCAGCTCCAAAAACTGACAATGATCGTTTGCATCGTGGGTTGAACCCGGACGCATGCCGTCGCCAAGCGATACAGCGACATCATAACGGTTTAATATCTCACATATTTCGTCAAAATGGGTGTAAAGAAAGTTCTCACTGTTGTGTATCACACACCATTGTGTCATGATTGATCCTCCGCGCGAAACACATCCGGTTAACCTTTGACCGACATATTTTGCGTGCTCATGCAATACTCCGGCATGGATTGTGAAATAGTCAACTCCTTGTTCACATTGCTCTATCAATGTGTCTCGGTATATTTCCCACGTAAGCTGTGAAACGTCGCCGTCAACTTTCTCAAGTGCCTGATAAATCGGAACTGTACCGACCGGGACAGGGCAGTTGCGTATAATCCATTCTCGTGTTTCATGAATGTTATCTCCGGTTGACAAATCCATTAACGTGTCTCCGCCCCAATAACAGCTCCAAACAGCTTTGGCAACCTCTTCTTCAATTCCTGACGACAGTGCGGAATTTCCAATATTGGTATTCAATTTTACCGAAAATGCACGGCCAATAATCATTGGTTCTGCCTCAGAGTGATTTATATTTGCAGGGATTATCGCTCTTCCGGCTGCGATTTCATCCCTGACAAATTTAGGGGTTATATATGTCTCGATGCCTCTTGCCTCATTATCAAGGTTTTCCCTTATGGCTACATATTCCATTTCAGGTGTGATTTCTCCACGACGAGCATAGTGCATCTGAGTAACACGCTTGCCTTCTTTGGCGACTTTCGGAGAATGAAGCTTGGGAAATCTTATTGAATCAAGCGATTTATCGGCAAGACGTTGACGTCCGTAGTCACTCGTTAACTCTTTAAGTTCCTTCGTATCACCACGTTGCTCTATCCACTCTTGTCTTATTCGGGGGAGTCCCTCGTTAATATCCGTGACACAATCGGGGTCGGTAAACTGTCCGCTTGTGTCATAGACCGTAATTGGCTCATTGGGTTCTTCGTGACGCTTCCCGTCAACTATTGTAACTGTCGGATATTGCTTAATTTGACGCATTGCAACTCTTATCTCGGGATAAATCTTACCTGTAACATATATCTTTTGAGAGTTGGGGTAATTTGACAAATCTATATTTGAAATTTTCATCGTAATTTTAAGTTTAATTATTTAAAAATGAGGTTAATGGACTTGATGCGCTTGCCGATGATGCAACAGCACCCGGTCCGGCAAGATATGCCATACGTCCGGCTTTGACTGCGAGGTCAAAGGCTTTTGCCATTTCTACCGGATCATCGGCTACGGCAATAGCCGTATTGACCAATACGGCATCAGCTCCCATTTCCATAGCTTCAGCAGCATGTGACGGTACTCCGATTCCGGCATCGACAATCACGGGAACATTGCTTTGTTCAATAATAATCTGTATAAAATCGCGAGTCAACAGCCCTCGGTTGGTTCCGATTGGCGCACCAAGTGGCATCACTGCGGCGGCTCCGACTTCCTCAAGTCGTTTGCAAAGCACCGGATCAGCTTGAATATATGGTAAAACAATAAATCCGTCAGCGGCAAGTTCTTCGGTTGCCTTCAGGGTTTCAACGGGGTCGGGAAGCAGGTACTTTGGATCGGGGTGAATTTCAAGTTTAATAAACTCTGTTGCAAATATTTCCCTGCTTAAACGGGCAGCCATTACAGCCTCCTTACTATCACGGGCACCCGATGTGTTTGGCAACAGTTGAACATTGTCACGATTGATATGTGTAAGCATGTCGTCTGTTGCTTCGTTGAGCAAATTGACACGTTTCATAGATACCGTAATCATTTGAGATTGTGATGCGAGAACGGCTTCAAGCATAACGTCGGGCGAACGAAATTTTCCTGTTCCGACAAACAGACGCGAACTGAATTCACGACTGCCAATCTTTAAAACATCTTTTTTATTTTCCATTGAGATATATGATTTTATGTTTGTTTATTTAAAGTAAAACTTTACTGTTTGAATTTGATATAATCTTCTTCAAATCTATGGCCAAAATTGATATATGCACTTTTAACAATATTTGAAGTCGCATCAATTGGTGACGGTGATTTTCCGATTGCACCACTAACTGCGACACCACCAAATTTAATATTGGCAAGTTGCTCAAAATCGTCTGAAGTTATACCTCCGACTATCACTGCCGGTGGAATAAAGCTGAGTTTATCCATTTCTGACCTTATGTCGGCAAGTCCGTCAAATCCGAGCGTTGGAGCAAGTTTCTTTTTGGTTGACGTAAATCTCAACGGACCCATTCCGAGATAATCGATATGGTCTCTATAAAGGTTTGCCGCATTTTTTAAATGCTCAACGCTATTAACTGTAAAGCCCAATATCTTGTCATTCGGCATAATATGGCGGGCTTCGATAGGGGAGAGGTCGTTTTGTCCGAGATGAACACCGGCAACTCCAGATATGCTTGCAGCAATCTCGACATGATCATCAACAATAAGCGTACAACCGCGATTGGTAAACGCTGGGGCAAGCTCTTCGGCGACCTCGGTAACCGCTTCGATAGGTTGGCCTTTCATTCTGATCTGTACCCATTTGCAACCACCGTTTAAGGCCGCCGATGCAAGCCTGATAGTGTCATCGGGCGTTGAACCATCGGTGATATACTGCACACGCGAATTGCGAATCGCCAAATAACGAATAAAACGATCAAACGACTCTTGATCGCGCCACACTTCACCTAAAAATGCCGCACCAGCAAATCCTGCTTTACGCAACTCGGGCAAATGGTCAAGTGTGATTCCTCCCAAAGCAATTATTTTTGAGTCAAATGACTTTAAATCGAGGCTATTTAAGTCAAATTTTGCTTTATAACCTGGCTTTGATATGGAGTTAAATATGGGTGATAGTGTGACATATTCTAAATCATTAGATTCTGCCACTTCGCTAAGCGAATGACAACCTCTTGAAAGCAGTGAAGGCGATAGTCCGTCCACTTTTTTATTACGTGAATTAAGCTGGAATCCTGTTTTAAAGGCTCGTGCAAGCTCGGGATAATCGTGCAATTTGATACGACATCTTAATTCAGGACGAATATTTTCAAGTAAATCAGCCACATAGCGTTCGCCTATATTCGGTTTACGAATACTGACATAGTCGGCCCCGGCTGCCAATAGCTTCTCAATCTTTATAGCTTCATTGTCAACCGGTTCAGGCGTCGTTACTACAACTATATTGAAATTATCCACCATAAGCAGCCTTGATTATGATAACATCACAAGGGCGGTTGATAATATAATTGCTCCACTCCTTTTTAGGAACTAACTCTCTGTCAACTGCGACAGCAATACCGGCTCCGCTCTGATTTTCGGGGTAAAGCTCTTGTATGAGCCCGGTCATAGTTGTGTTTTCTTTTATCACAACCGGTTTGTCGTTTACTTTAATTTCCATTGTTTTATTTGTTTGAATATATGATTCACAGGACCATAGCCACTGCCAAATGAATAATCGGCTCCTTCAGCCAAGGCACACGACAGCCATCTTATAGCACTGTCAACGCTTTTTTCAATGTCAAAACCCATCGCAAGAAACGAAGCTATAGCTGATGATAACGTACACCCGGTTCCGTGAGTGTTTGAAGTGTTGACTCGCTGATGGCTAAAGCACACAGGTTTATTTTGATTTCTCATTAAAAGCAAATCAGTCACCATGTTACAATCATCTCCATGTCCTCCTTTCAATAGAATATCAAACGGAAATATCTCTTTATTGTCAAAGTAGGACGTTATATTTGTTGGAGATAGATCAAAAAGTTGGCTACTTTCGGGTATATTGGGCGTTATAAGCGATGCAAGTGGGAATAGCGATGATTTCAGCACCTCTCGTGTCTCTTTCAAAGAAAACTCAAACCCAGATGTTGACTTTAAAACCGGGTCTATAACAATGTTTTTCAAGCCATACTCTTTAATGATATCACAGACAGCTCTCGCTATAGATGCATTAGGTATCATGCCTATTTTTACTGCATCAGGTGTAATATCGTCAAGGACTGCTTTAAGCTGTGAGATTACAATTTCAGGCGATAGTTCTTCTATCGAGACTACACCATGAGTATTTTGTGCGGTCACTGCAGTGATAACGCTCATTGCATAAACCCCCAAAGCGCTGCAAGTCTTTATATCAGCTTGAATTCCGGCTCCACCACTTGAGTCAGAACCGGCAATCGTAAGCACAACGTTATATTTTTTATCCATAAGACTTAATTATATGACAAACACGACCGACCGTTGCCGGCGTCATATATCCTCACTAAACTTTTGAGTATATGAGAATCTATTGACAGCACTGGCAACGGCCGGTCGAATGGCGTTGTCAATTCCTAAGCGGCATTACCCGTTCAGGTTCAATGGGTTTGATCTCAGCCTAAAGTAACAGTAAATAATACTGTTGTTTTAAGCACCCCTAAAGCCTTGTTGATATATGTTGCGACAAAGTTAGGCAAAAACATCGTTTTATCAAAATAAATATAAAAAAAACCGAAGACTAAACTTCGGTTTTTTTATGATATCTATATTTTAAATTATTTTATTTAATCCTCGTCTTCGTTGTGAGAGAGCAATCCAAGAAGTTTTGAGCGTGATTTAACCATAATTTCTGATGGCGTATAATCAATGTAGCCTTCCTCTTTCAAATGGTCGAGAGCTGCGACGAGCGATGATCGCTGAACGCCAAAAAGCGAATACAAATCGCGCTGACGGCATTGCATAACAATATCGACGCCATCGCGCTGGGTGAGTGCTGCAATCCAGTAGGCTATACGTTCTTCAAGGCTACCGTTTGTCAATGCAAGAATACCTTCAACCGACCGCTGGGAGCTTGACGAAAGCAAATTCAGGTAGTTGAACATGAAAATCTCGTCAGAGGTCAGCATTGTCAAATAATCAGATTTTGCAATTTGAAGAATGCCTGTCGGACCGATAGCGACAACGTCGGCAGGGCTATAGGGTGAGCGTCCAAACAAAAATTCGGGCGAGATAACCGACGGCGCATTTAGCGTTTGTGCAACCTTAAAGCGGCGGTCGCCGTTGGTAATGGTCGATCTGACCCCTCCCGACAATACAAAACGGATATGAGTGCAGGGTTCACCTTCTCTTGCAATCTGTTGACCGTCAAGATATTTCAGAAAATGAAATTTTGTTTTTCCGACTATCTCAAGAATACGTGCTCGACTCACCCCATTAAGCAATGGAAGGCTCATCAATATTTCATACATGCTGTCCATAATATATACTTTTGCAAATTCTGATTATGTTATTCGCTATTAATAAAACACTTAAAAGCTAAAAAAGTTAAATATAAAGTGTTAAATTTCTCCTTTCTTAGCCTTGAAATAGAGTTGTAGAGAGTTGATAGTGTTTTGCCATGCAACGTAGGCAGCCGGTCCGATTGAGGTTATCGGATGGAAAAATGTCAGAGTCATCCATATTGCAAGCACCGTGTTTTTTTGTCCAAGTCCTTGAGCCCCCGTAATTTTATCACCAAAACGACGACCCAAAATTCGTCCGATAAGAAATTGTGAACAGCAAACAAAAAGCGATACCAATGCAATGATAATCATCTCTTTGACATTCTCGTGATGCTGAATTATGTAGCTGACCGAGTTACCGACCACAATAAATAGCGATACAGCCCAAATATAGAACGACAGGCTTTGACGACGTCCGATTTCGGCATGAACTTTAGGTGTAACTTTCATCATTAAAAGTGCCAAAGCCAATGGCGCAAGTATCAGTGGTACAACTTTATAGGAAATGCTCATTGTTGTGGCAACAAATCCCATCTCAGAGTGGCTGCCCATCAGCGTGAACAGCAACGGAGCGAGTAGGGCACACGTAAAGTTGCTTATAATAGAAAATGTGGCAAGTCGGGGTACACTTCCGCCAAGCATTCCGGTGATTACCGGAGCAGCTGTGGCAGTAGGGCAGAATACGCAGATAAATCCGCCGATCGCAACATCTTTGTCAAATGGCAGTAACGCGAAATAAACGAGCAGTGAACCTAAAATCTGAACCGACAGTAGCGACCACGACAGTCCCGTTACCTTAAATTCATTTGGTTTTACCTTACAGAAGGTTATCAACAACATTGTGAAAATAAGATATGGAGCCAACGGTTGCAGGTAGTGGATATAACTGTGGAAAATTATTCCACCCGCCATTGAAATAGGTAACATCCATGGTTTAAGCTTGTTACGTATGTTGCTTGCACTAATGCTCATCGTGTATTTTAGTTAAATTTTTTCGTTATACAAAATTACGGCATTAATCTAAAACCGACTATATTTGAATGGTTAATTTTGTTAAATATTTAGTAATCATTAAACAAAATCAATCTTTTAAACATTTATTAGTAAAAATGATAACCAAAATTTAAGATTATGAAACTTAAGAAATTTTTAATTGCACTTGTTTTGCCTGTTATGGCATTGGCATTTGCTTCTTGTAAAGATGATGATGACAAAGATTTAAATGAGGTTCCGGTTCAGTTTACCGAAAAACTTCAAAAACTTTTCCCTAATGCCAAGAATGTAGAGTGGGAACTCAAAGGTCAGTATCGTGTGGCTGAATTTGATCAGAACAACGACATGATTGATACCGAGATATGGTTCAACAAAGATGCTGAAAAGGTAATGGAACACAACGACTACGGTCAAAATCTGTTCTTTATTCCCGCTTCAATCAATGCAGCCATCGAAGCTACCGAGTATGCAAAATTGCCTTGGAATCTCGGTGAAATTGATGAATATATAATGGCTAACGGCTCAACCTATTATGTATTTGAAGCCAGTGCAAAAGGTCAGCCTGAAACACATATCATTATGAATCAAGATGGCGATATTGTGAATATTGTTACAGGTAACGACCCCGTAATTACTCCCGATTATCAGCCCTAACAGTTAGAAAACATACCAAATACAAAAAAAAGACGCTCATCAGGCGTCTTTTTTATACCGGGTCAACATCATAAT